>NZ_JBNDHT010000062.1:0-36132 GCF_056755115.1 Rhizobium sp. SVR5-2C
CCGGCGACCGGCGAGTACCGTGTCAAGCGGGATGATGAGTAGAAGATTTACGTCTGCCTTCCCTCATGATATACATTATTGACGTGTATATCATGAGGCAATCATGCAAGTTGCAAAATGGGGAAATAGCCTCGCAGTTCGCATTCCCACCGTTGTCGTGGATGCTCTTGAACTTAAGGAAGGCGACGACGTGACGATCCGCATAGCGGAGGATCGTGTTTTTGAGATCGCGCGAAATGATGCGCGACAAAAGGCCTTTGAACGTATCAAGGCATTCAAGCTGAAACTTCCTCCGGATTGGAAGTTTGATCGCGATGAAGCGAACGATCGCTAATGGCCGCCGCCGATAGCTTTCTGGATACCAATATTCTCGTCTATGCGTTCACGGAGGACCTGCGTGCAGCGGCCGCTCAGTCCCTGTTGCTCAAGCCATTTGTCCTTAGCGTGCAAACGTTGAATGAGTTCGCAAATGTCGGGCGCAAGAAGCTGGATATGTCTTGGGCTGATCTGCATTTGGCGATAGCCGATGTGATCACTATGGCCGCAGCGATTGCAGCCATCGATGAACGCACGACCATATCAGCGATCAACTTGGCAGAACGGTACGGTCTCAGTTTCTATGACGCTGCTATGATTGCGGCTGCCTTGCAAATGAACTGCGTACGATTTTATTCGGAAGACTTGCAGCACGGCTTGGTCATCGACGGACACTTGACCATAATCAATCCATTTCGATAATTTCTGGCAGCGCGGAGCGCCTCACAATTTCCCCAGAGCCTTGACCCTTGCCGCCTGCCATGGCACCTGTCCGCGTACATTTTGTACGAATTCGGAAGCCCGCCATGTCTGCATCGATCCCCGACCATATGAACCCGAAGCGCTCGTTCCAGGCGCTGATCCTGACCCTGCATAACTACTGGGCGGACAAGGGGTGTGCGGTTCTGCAGCCCTACGACATGGAGGTCGGCGCCGGCACCTTCCATCCGGCCACGACGCTTCGTGCGCTCGGCCCGAAGCCGTGGAAGGCTGCCTATGTTCAGCCGTCGCGCCGTCCGTCCGATGGCCGTTACGGCGAGAACCCGAACCGTCTTCAGCATTATTACCAATATCAGGTCATCCTGAAGCCGAACCCGCCGAACCTGCAGGAGCTCTACCTGGGCTCGCTCGCGGCGATCGGCCTCGATCCGCTGCTGCACGACATCCGCTTCGTGGAGGACGATTGGGAAAGCCCGACGCTCGGCGCCTGGGGCCTCGGCTGGGAGTGCTGGTGCGACGGCATGGAAGTCTCGCAGTTCACCTACTTCCAGCAGGTCTGCGGCATCGAATGCTCGCCGGTCGCAGGCGAGCTGACCTATGGTCTCGAGCGCCTCGCCATGTATGTGCAAGGCGTCGACAACGTCTATGACCTGAACTTCAACGGCCGCGAAGGCGAAGAAAAGATCAGCTATGGCGACGTGTTCCTGCAGGCCGAACAGGAATATTCGCGCCACAACTTCGAATTCGCCAATACCGAAATGCTGCATCGCCATTTCATCGATGCGGAGAAGGAATGCCAGGCGCTTCTGGCCGCCGGCGCGCCGGGCGACAATGCCAACCAGCGCCTGCACAAATGCGTGTTCCCGGCCTACGACCAGTGCATCAAGGCGAGCCACGTCTTCAACCTGCTGGATGCCCGCGGCGTGATTTCCGTGACCGAGCGCCAGAGCTACATCCTGCGCGTCCGCACGCTCGCCAAGGCTTGCGGCGAAGCCTTCCTGCTGACGGATGCAGGCGGGGTAAATCTCGCCAAAGACGCGGCGTGATCTCTAGTATTCAGGGCTAGTGGTTCCGCGAGTTCGTGGATGACAATGCACTGCGATGTCAATAATCTCCGCCGCAACTCTATTTCGTTGCGGGGGATTCGCGATGTACATTATTCTTGGCGTGATCGTTCTGATCGCGCTTTATCTTGTTTTCATCTACAACGGTCTCGTCCGCGCCCGGCAGATGGCTGAAGAGGCTTGGTCCGGCATCGACGTGCAGCTGAAGCGCCGTGCCGATCTGATCCCGAACCTGATCGAGACCGTCAAGGGCTACGCCACCCACGAAAAGAGCACGCTGGAAGAAGTGGTCGAACTGCGCAACAGGGCGCAGGCAGTACCCGCCGGCGATGTTGCCGGCAGGGCTCAGGCGGAGGGCCTTCTCGGCCAGGCGCTCGGCCGCGTCATGGCGCTTGCCGAAGCCTATCCGGACCTCAAGGCAAACCAGAACTTCTCTGAGCTTCAGGCCTCGCTCGAGACCATGGAAAGCGAGATCCAGATGGCCCGCCGCTACTACAACGGCGCTGCCCGCGATCTGAACGTCAAGGTCGAGAGCTTCCCCTCCAATCTGGTCGCCGGCCAGTTCGGCTTCCAGAAGAGGGAATATTTCGAGATCACCGACGAGGCCGATCGCGCCGTTCCGGCCGTCAAGTTCTGATATGGGCGTTTGCCTTTGCCCAAAAGCTGCTATGAGCATGGCGGGTTAAGGCCGCAGGGCGGCCAGCGCAATGGACGGAATAGACAGGCGTCATGAGCAAGGACAAGAAACTCACCATCATCCCGGTTAAGGCTCCGCTCGCAGGCCGTGCGGTGCCGCCAGGCTCGAAGTCGATCACGAACCGCGCGCTGCTCCTGGCTGGCCTTGCCAAAGGCACCAGTCGCCTGACGGGCGCGCTGAAGAGCGACGACACGCGCTACATGGCCGATGCGCTGCGCGCCATGGGCGTCGTCATCGATGAGCCGGACGATACGAGCTTCGTCGTCACCGGCAGCGGCAAGCTCTTGCGACCGAAGGCGCCGCTTTTCCTCGGCAATGCCGGCACCGCGACGCGCTTCCTGACCGCCGCCGCCGCGCTCGTCGATGGCATTGTCGTCGTGGACGGTGATCAACACATGCGTAAGCGCCCGATCGGCCCGCTGGTGGATGCGCTGCGATCGCTCGGCATCGACGCGACGGCAGAAACCGGCTGCCCGCCTGTGACGGTGAAGGGCACCGGCCGCTTTGAGGCGAGCCGCATCCAGATCGACGGCGGCCTTTCCAGCCAATACGTCTCCGCGCTGCTGATGATGGCAGCCGGCGGTGACCGCCCGGTCGATATCGAACTCCTCGGCGAACATATCGGCGCTCTCGGCTACATCGATCTCACCACGGCGGCGATGCGCGCCTTTGGAGCACGTGTCGAAAAGACCAGCCCGGTCACCTGGCGTGTCGAGCCGACCGGCTACACCGCGGCCGATTTCGCCATCGAGCCGGATGCTTCCGCCGCCACCTATCTCTGGGCCGCCGAAGTGCTCACCGGAGGCTCTATCGATCTCGGCGTTCCGAACGGTGCGTTCACCCAGCCGGATGCCAAGGCCTACGATATGATTGCGAAATTCCCGCATCTACCGGCCGAAATCGACGGTTCGCAGATGCAGGACGCCGTCCCGACGCTCGCGGTTCTCGCCGCTTTCAATCAGACGCCCGTCCGTTTCGTCGGTATCGCCAACCTGCGCGTGAAGGAGTGTGATCGCATCCGCGCCCTGTCGACCGGCCTCACCCAGATCCGTGCCAATCTTGCGCGCGAAGAGGGCGACGACCTGATCGTCAACGCCGATCCTTCGCTGGCCGGCCAGCATCTGACGGCTGACATCGACACTTTCGCCGATCACCGGATCGCCATGAGCTTTGCGCTTGCCGGGCTGAAGATCGACGGCATCACGATCCTTGATCCGGATTGCGTCGGCAAGACCTTCCCGGCTTACTGGCGGACGCTGGCGGGGCTTGGCGTGACCTATGCGAATGAGGGCTGACATTATCTGAGCGGCGGGGTGCCGCGGGGGAAGGGGTAAGATGATCCGGCGGCTTTGCGGCCTTTGCTTCATTCTGTTCATGGCGCTTGCCGCGGCGCCGGCAAGTGCTGCCGAGGTCATCAACTCCTTCGTCTCGGATATAACGCTCGAAAAGAGCGGCGCCATGACGGTGATGGAGACCATCACGGTCAATGCCGAAGGCAATCGCATCCGGCGCGGCATCTTCCGCGATTTTCCGCTGACGTTCGTCGACGAAGGCGGTCGCCGCCGCTCCGTCGATTTCGATGTCGTCTCGGTCACGCGCGACGGTCGTGACGAGCCGTGGAAGACGGAATCCATTTCCGGCGGCATCCGCATCTATGCAGGCTCGGAAGACGTCATGCTTCCGGCCGGCCGCCATCAATACGCCTTCACCTACCGCACCAATCGCCAGATCCGCTATTTCGCCGATCACGACGAGCTCTATTGGAACGTTACAGGCAATGGCTGGATCTTCCCGATCATGGTCGCTACCGCGACCGTGAACCTGCCCGATGGCGTCACCGAGACCGATACGAATGTCTTCACCGGCCCGCTTGGCGCAACGGAAAAAAACGCCCGCGTTTCAGGCAGCGATGCCCAGCCGGTCTTTTCAACGACAAGGCCGCTCGATGCAAACGAGGGCCTGACGATCGCCGTCAAGTTTCCGAAGGGGGCGATCGATCCGCCGAGCAGCTCCGATCAGAATGTCTGGTGGCTGAAGGACAACCGCGATTATTTCATCGGCTTCGGCGGGCTGATCGTCGTCTTTTTCTACTATACCCGCGCCTGGCTGAAGGTCGGGCGCGATCCTGCCCGCGGCGTCATCGTGCCGCGCTGGGATGCCCCGGACGGCATCTCGCCGGCGCTCGTCAACTATATCGACAACAAGGGCTTTTCCGGACAGGGCTGGACGGCGCTGTCGGCCGCAGCGCTCAATCTTGCGGTGCGCGGCTATGTTATTCTGGAAGACCTCAAGAAATCGATCGTGATCCGCCGCACCGACAAGTCGCCCGGCAAGGAGAAGCTGGGGCCAGGCGAGGCGAGCCTCCTGGGCGAAATCGGCGGCAAGAATTCCCTGACGATCGACAAGGCGAACGGCGAGCGCGTGAAATCCGTCGGTCAGAGATTCCGGTCGGCGATCGAGCGGGAGCATCGCGGCAAATACTACAATTCCAATACCGGCTATACAACCGGGGGCATCGCGCTGAGTGCGGCGTCGCTCGTCGCGCTGTTCGTCTTCGGCACGCTGGAGCCGGACAACATCATCCTGATGGTCATTCCGATCGTCGCGTCGGTTTTCGTGTCGATTTTCGTCGCGGGGCTGGCGAGGTCGTTTCGCCCCGGCGGGTCGCTTGGAGGCAGGATCGCCGCGGTGATCTCCATCGCAGTCGTCGTCTTCATCGGTTTCAGCATCATCTCGTCGCTGGGCCTGGCGCTTTTCTCGACGCTGATGGAGTTCTATGAAACGCCGATGCTGTTCGCCGTCGGCGGCATCGTCCTTCTCAACGTGCTCTACGTCTTCATCATGGGTGCGCCGACGCCGCTCGGTGCCAAGATGATGGACGGCATCGACGGGCTGCGCCAGTACATGACGCTCGCTGAAAAGGACCGCATGAACATGGCCGGCGCGCCGGAGATGTCGCCGCAACATTTCGAAAAGCTGCTGCCCTATGCGGTCGCCCTCGGCGTCGAGAAGCCATGGTCGCGAACGTTCGAGACATGGCTTGCCGCAGCTGCGGCCGGCACTGCGGTTGCCTACGCCCCGAGCTGGTATTCCGGCGATTTCAACAGCGGCAGCTTCTCGGATCGCATCGGCGGCTTCTCGTCGTCCATGGCCTCAACCATCGCCTCGACGATTCCGACCCCGCCTCCCTCCAGTTCATCGTCGGGCTTTTCCGGTGGCGGTGGTTCGTCGGGTGGCGGCGGAGGCGGTGGCGGCGGTGGGGGCTGGTAAAGCGCTGGTGGTTTCTTCTCACCCTGCGACCGTGCGGCCCCCTCATCCGCCTGCCGCAGCCTCTCCGTTCCCTTCTCCCCTCGGGGAGAAGGTGGCCCGAAGGGTCGGATGAGGGGGCCACACATGGTACAGGGCGAACCAATAAACCCACTAGGAAGCCGCCAACACTTGACCTTTCGCCCCGCGCCCCTTAACCGCCAGACGGAAAACGGAAAGGATCAGGCATGAAGGTTCTGTTGATCGGTTCGGGCGGACGCGAGCATGCGCTCGCCTGGAAGCTGGCGCAATCGCCGCTGATGACGGAATTCTATGCCGCGCCGGGTAACCCGGGCATTGCGGAACATGCAACACTCGTTTCCCTGAATGTCGAGGATCAGGAAGCGGTCGCTGCCTTCTGCGCACAAAAGGCGATCGACTTCGTCGTCGTCGGCCCCGAGGCGCCGCTGGTCGCCGGTCTGGCCGACCGCCTACGTGCCGATGGCCTGAAGGTCTTCGGTCCTTCCGCGGCCGCAGCCCAGCTCGAGGGTTCCAAGGGCTTCACCAAGGATATCTGCGCTCGCTACAACATCCCGACCGGAGCCTATCAGCGCTTCAACAACGCCCCGAAGGCGAAAGCCTATATCCGCGCACAGGGTGCGCCGATCGTCGTGAAGGCCGATGGCCTTGCCGCCGGCAAGGGCGTCACGGTGGCAATGACCGTCGAGGAGGCGCTTGCCGCCGTCGACGATTGCTTCGAGGGCGCGTTCGGTTCCGCGGGCGCCGAGGTGGTGATCGAGGCCTATCTCGACGGCGAGGAGGCAAGCTTCTTCTGCCTGTGCGACGGCACGAACGCGCTGCCGCTCGTAACCGCCCAGGATCACAAGCGGGTCGGCGAGGGCGATACCGGCGTCAACACCGGCGGCATGGGGGCCTATTCGCCGGCACCCGTCATGACGCCGGAGATGATCGAGCGCACCATGAAGGAGATCATCGAGCCGACGATCCGCGGCATGGCCGAAAGTGGCCATCCGTTCTCCGGCGTTTTCTTCGCCGGGCTGATGATCACCGCGAAGGGCCCGGAACTGATCGAATACAATGTCCGCTTCGGCGATCCCGAGTGCCAGGTGCTGATGATGCGGTTGAAGAGCGATCTGCTGCCGCTGCTTCTGGCCGCCGCCGAGGGTACGCTCGACCAAGTCACCGCAGAGTGGAGCGACGACCCGGCGCTGACGGTCGTGATGGCCTCCAAGGGCTATCCGGGTTCCTACGAGAAGAACACGCCGATCCGTTCGCTGCCGGAGGCAGGTGAAGGAGCCAAGGTGTTTCATGCCGGCACGGCCTTGAAGGACGGGCAACTGGTCGCGACCGGCGGCCGCGTGCTGAACGTCACTGCCACCGGCAGGACCGTCAGCGAGGCCCAGAGCCGCGCTTACGGTCTGCTCGCCAAGGTCGAATGGGAAAATGGCTTCTGCCGCCGCGATATCGGCTGGCGGGCGGTCGAACGCGAAAAAGCTTAAGCTTTGGCCCGAAATCGGGTCAGTTGTCTAAAGTTTTACCCTTTCCTCTGACGGGATGGAAATAAAGCCGCGCTATTCTGCTCCTATACTACGACGGAGCAGCTTCCATGCGTCAATTCATTCTCGGTACGGCAATACTTCTGACGGCCGGTTCGGCGATGGCATCCTCGATCGAGGTCATCGGCGAGGCCGCGCAGGTCGATGGCGGAAGCATCGTGACGAAAACCTGCACGAGCTGCCCGCCGCTGCAAGCGATCGAGCGCAAGAAGGACTACACCGTGCCGGTGCTGGCACCCGGCGCCTTCCAGGCGAGCGCCCTGCGCGATGTGGGCGGCGAGCCCAAGCTCTACCGCACCGAAGGCTGGATGGGCGGCTCGCCTGTCGTCTTCGTCACCAAGGCAACGCCCGAAGTCCTTGAGGCTTTTAAGGCGAGCGTTCCCGCCGAGGACATCGATCCTACGGCAACGACCTCTGTTATCGGCGGCGATACGAAGCCTGTTATGGCGGATATGAATGGGCCGGTGGAACAAACTGCGCCGCTCGACGTTTCTGGTCTTAGGCTACGTACGGGATTTTGAAAGTTCCCTGCCCCTGACCCGGCCAAGGTTTTGGTCGTTCTGGGGTCCGCCCCGTCGGCGGAATGAATGCGCTCCTGAAGAGAAGCAGGGGCGCATTCTTTATTTCAATTGAATGACAGAGTACGAATGCAACCTATACAATTATGCAAGAAAGCATGATTCAGATTTGGCATTGCTGATCGTCGGTAATAGTCGAAATCGTTAAGTGATCATTCAGCCATTCACCATAATTTTACTTACCGGAGGACCGGAGTGAGCATGATTGCGCTTGCTGAACGTGCGTGCTGACACGCGCGAAGGGACGGGAGTTGACCGATCCGGTGTTGCAGATTTCACCATTTTCGGGAGACTTTCATGAAAAAGCTCAAGATTGCCCATCAGCTTTTTGCCCTTGTCGGGGTTCTTATGGCAGCCTTTGCGCTGGCCACGTTTTTCCAGATCAAAACGACAGAGCAATCCATCTACAATGACCGCTTCGATCTGCTGCGCACGCAGGTCGAGTCGGCGATCTCGGTCCTCAATGCCTATTACGAAAGGGAAAAGGCCGGCGAGATGACGCATGAGGCCGCCCAGGCCGAAGCGTTCAAGGTGCTCTCCAAGGTCAAGTTCGAGCCAACCGGCTATGTCTTTGGTTTCGATTACAATGTCGTCCAGCGCTTCCATCCGAGCCCGGTCAATCTCGGCAAGGACATGAGCGGCCAGGTTGACCAGCGCGGCACGCATTTCAGCAAGGAAATGGTTGACAAGGCGATCGCCGGCGGCGGCCAGACGATCTATTTCTGGAGCAAGCCGGGCCGTCCGGATAGCGAACAGTATCTGAAGGGCGCCTATTCCGCGGCCTTCGCTCCTTGGCAGATCGTCGTCGGTTGTGGGGTTTACTTCGATGACCTGCAGGTCCAGATCGATGCAACGATCTGGAAGGCGCTCGTTGCCTGCGGCATCATCTTCCTCGCGGGCATTGGCGCCGCAATTTATTTCATCCGCGGCATCTCCAAGCCGCTCAAGGATGTTCATCAGGCGCTGGAAAAAGTCGCTGATGAAGACGTGTCGCTGACGATCCCGCATACCGGCCTTAACAATGAAATCGGCATGATGGCGAAGGCCACCAAGTCGCTGCAGGAAAAGGTCGAGGAACGTCACGTCATGTCTGAGCGCGAAGCGGCTCAGCAGCTCGAACTCGAGAGCGAGCGCGAAAACAACCTGCGCAGCCAGCGCGACGAGGCGACCGGCCAAGCCCGCGTCGTTTCGACGATCGGCCAGGCCCTGGAAAAGATCGCCCGCGGCGACCTCACCGTTCGTTGCGGCGATATCGGCCAGAAATACGCAGCCCTTCGCGACAACTTCAACGATGCGCTTTCGCATCTCGAAGCCGCGATGGCCAAGGTCAGCGCAAAGGGCGGCGACATCGGCGTTGCGAAGGAGGAAATTCGCCGTGCATCGAGTGAACTGTCGCAGCGCACCGAACGCCAGGCAGCCAGCCTCGAGGAAACCTCGGCGGCGCTCGACGAACTGACCGTCGCTGTCCGCCAGACGGCGGAAGGCGCGAGTGAGGCAAGCAAGCGCGTGCACGCCGTGAGCACCGAAGCGAGCCGCAGCGATGCGGTGGTCACCGAAGCGATCGAAGCGATGAGCGGTATCGAAAAATCTTCCGACGAGATCGGCAAGATCATCGGCGTCATCGACGAGATTGCCTTCCAGACGAACCTTCTGGCACTCAACGCCGGCGTCGAAGCGGCGCGTGCCGGCGAATCCGGCAAAGGCTTTGCCGTCGTCGCCCAGGAGGTCCGCGAACTGGCTCAGCGCTCCGCCGCTGCCGCCAAGGAGATCAAGGACCAGATCGCCCGTTCCTCCAGTCAGGTCGATCAGGGCGTTCGCCTTGTCGGCGAGGCGGGAGAAGCGCTGAAGCGTATCTCGGACCAGATCAAGGCTGCCAACGAGATCGTCGCCAAAATCGCTCACAGCGCCTCCGAGCAGGATACGACGCTGCGCTCGATCTCGTCTTCGATGAACCAGCTCGACACGGCTACGCAGCAGAACGCGGCGATGGCGGAAGAAACGACGGCTTCGGCCGAGACTCTGGCTGCCGACACCGACGAACTGCTCAGCCTTATCCGTGGCTTCCACATCGGCGGTGCCGATCAGACCGCAGCTGTGCCGGCGCGCCGCGCCGCCTAAGTCTTAAACCCGGCTATTTCATCACCTATGCATTTGCGGCCGCCGGAGAAATCCGGCGGCCGCGTTCACTTGCACAGGATGAAAGTTGCTTCCCGAGAAGTCTCTACCCGGCAATCTTCGAGAAGTCGGCAACGGTGCCCGTCGCCTCGCGGATCAACCGCAGCAGCGCAAGGCGGTTGGCGCGGATCGCCGCATCTTCGTCGTTGACGAGCACGTCATCGAAGAAGCGGTCAACCGGAGCGCGAAGTTTCGAAAGCGCTTCCATGGCCGAGCGGAAATCTTCCTTGGCGATTGCCGCGGAAGCCTCGGCGGCGGCCTTGGTGATGGCGGTGAACAATTCCTTTTCGGCATCGAGCCGGAACAGCTTCTCCGAAACGCCGTCGGCGATCACCGTGCCCTTCTTCTCCTCCGCCGCAAGAATCTGCGTCGCGCGCTTGGTGCCGACCAAAAGGTTCTTGCCGTCCTCGGAGGTAATGAAGGCCGTGAGCGCCTCGACGCGCCGCACGATCATCAATAGGTCGTCGGCGTCGGGTGTCAGCACGGCATCGATGAGGTCGTAGCGGGCGCCCTGGTCCCGGAGATAGACCTTCAGCCGGTCGTGGAAGAAGGAAAGGAGGCTGATCGCCAGCTCGGCTTCTTCTTCGATCGTCTTCGGATGGCCCTTGGCAAGATAGGTCTTGCAGTATTCGATAGCGGCGTACTGTTCTTTTATGAGCTTCTCGAACTCGACCCTGTCCTCACCCTGTTGGATCTTAAGCTCGAACAGCCTGATCGAATCTTCATGACTCGTCATGGCTACGGCCCACTCGCTACGAAACGCAGCTCGAAATACCGGGATGAGGGGTGCCCTGATGCCCCGTTCCAGGAGCAGCCTGATCGATCCCAGCGCCGCTCGTCTCAGTGCAAACGGATCTTTCGAACCGGTTGGCTTTTCGTCTATGCGCCAGAACCAGACAAGGGTGTCGATCTTGTCGGCAAGAGCCAGCGCGATGGCGACATTGTCTGTCGGCACGCGGTCGGCAGGACCCTGAGGCTTGTAATGGTCCTCGATAGCCGCCGCCACCGATGGATCTTCACCTTGCAGCAGGGCGTATTTCTTCCCCATTGCACCCTGTAACTCCGGGAACTCGCCGACGATCTCGGTTCTGAGGTCTGCTTTCGACAGCACTGCGGCACGGCTGACCTTCACGGGATCAGCATTGACGATCTTGCCGATTTCGCCGGCAAGATTGCGAATCCGGGTTACCCGTTCGCCCTGCGTCCCGATGCTGGCATGGAACGTAACATGCAGGGCGTCGAGCTTCGCCATCCGCTGGTCGAGCGGCTTCTTGAGATCAAGCCCGAACTTTTTCGCCGAAGTCACGAGCGTCTCGAGATCCGGCAAGTCTCCCTGGTCGCGCTTCCAGAAGTGCAGCGCGTCGGATAGCCGGGCGCGTACGACCTTGCCGTTGCCGTGGATGATTTCCTTGCCGCCGTCGCTCGCCTCAATGTTGGAAACCAGGATGAACTTGTTTGAAAGCGTCTCTTCACCCTGTTTGCGAGTGACGAAGCATTTCTGGTTCGTCTTGATCGTCAGGCGGATGATTTCGGAGGGGATCGAAAGGTAATCCTCTTCGAACGTCCCCATCAGCACCTGCGGCCACTCGACGAGCCCGGAGACTTCCTCGAGCAGGCCTTCGTCTTCCACCAGGTCCAGCCCGCTTGCGAAAGCAAGGTTGGCGGCATCCGATGCGATGATCTCCTTGCGCCGTTCGGCGTCTAGGATGACCTTAGCCTTTTCCAGGCTCGCGACATAATCGTCGAAGCGCTTGACAGTGATGGCACCCGGCGCATGGAAGCGGTGGCCGTAGGTGACATTCGAAGCGACGATGCCGTCGATCTCGAAGGGGATGACGGTGGTTTCCTCGTGCTCGGTGCCGAAGGTGCAGACGATCGACTGCAGCGGCCGAACCCAGGTGAGCGAACCGGGCTTGGCAGAGGCCTTGCCCCAGCGCATGGGCTTGGGCCAGGGAAAATTGCGGATGATGCCCGGCATCACCTCGGTGACGATTTCTTCCGTTGCCCGCCCGGGCTTGGAGATGACGGCGACGTAGAAATCGCCCTTCTTCGGATCGCTCTGAACCTGCGCCTCGGAGATCGAGGAAAGGCCGGCGCCGCGCAGGAAGCCCTCGATCGCCTTTTCGTTGGCGTCGGTGCGCGGCCCCTTGCGCTCCTCGCGCACATCGGCGGAGCGGGCGGTAAGGCCGTGAATGTCGAGCGTCAGGCGGCGCGGCGTCCAGTATTCGCGCGCACCCTCATAGGAGAGACCGGCCTCCACCAGCGCATCGGTGACGAGCTTCTTCAGGTCGCCGGCAGCCTTGCGCTGCATACGAGCTGGAATCTCTTCGGAGCGAAGTTCGAGAAGCAGGTTCGGCATGTCACTTTTCCTTGCCTCCACAGGGGAGGGGTGGTCCAAAACGGTCGCCTCTGCTACCAAAGAAAGCCGCATCTGCACAACCGCAAAAACGCCGCGCGGGGCGGGACCGCAGTGCTATCCGCCAGCTTTGTACCATGCGGCCCCCTCATCCGGCTGCCGCCACCTTCTCCCCGCTGGGGAGAAGGGACATGCCGCGCCGCCTCGCTTCCACCTTCTCCCCGCGGGGAGAAGGTGCCCGAAGGGCGGATGAGGGGGGCTCCGGGCGCAAACGCCGATGAATCGAACGCACTCCTCTGTGGAAACCGCCCACGGGCATTGCCTTGCCGCTTTTGACCGCTATTGTCCCGCGACTTTCGTGAAATGCAGGGATCCCCCATGGCCGCAGACCTCCGCTTGCTTGCCGCAGTCATCGCCTCCGAAATCAATGCCCGGCCGGATCAGGCCAAGGCCGCGATCGAACTGCTCGATGAGGGCGCGACCGTTCCCTTCATCGCCCGTTACCGCAAGGAAGTGACCGGCGGGCTGGACGATGGACAGCTTCGCACGCTCGCCGAGCGCCTCGTCTATCTCCGCGAGCTGGAAGCCCGCCGCACCGCGATCGTCGATTCGATCACCGGGCAGGACAAGATGACCGACGAACTGATGGGCAAGATTGCGGGCGCCGCCACCAAGGCGGAGCTTGAAGACCTCTATCTGCCCTACAAGCCGAAGCGCCGCACCCGCGCGGAGATCGCCCGTGAGCGTGGCCTCGCTCCGCTTGCCGATGCCATTCTCGCCGACCGCTCCAAGGAACCGGCGGTTCTTGCCGAAGGCTACATCACTGCTGATGTCCCGGATGTAAAGACGGCGCTGGAAGGCGCGCGCGACATCGTCGCCGAGGCCATCGCTGAAAATGCCGATCTGCTCGGCAAGCTCCGTGCCCACATGCGCCAGGCAGCGCTTCTGAAGGCCAAGGTCGTCGATGGCAAGCAGGCGGCGGGGGAGAAATTCTCCGACTATTTCGATCATTCCGAACGCTGGGCGACGGCGCCCGGCCACCGCGCGCTCGCCATGCTGCGCGGCTGGAACGAGGAAGTGCTGACGTTGACGATCGAGGCGGATGCGGAAACCGTTTCGCCGAACAAGCCGGTCGAGCGCATGATCGCGGCGGCCTATGAGATCGGCGCGAGCCGCCCCGGCGATCGCTGGCTGATGGATGTCGCAAGCTGGACCTGGCGCGTGAAGCTCTCAATGTCGCTGTCGCTTGACCTGATGCGCGAGCTTCGCGAACGGGCGGAAGAAGAGGCGATCCACGTCTTCGCCCGCAATCTGAAGGACCTGCTGCTTGCCGCGCCCGCCGGTTCCCGCTCCACGATGGGCCTCGATCCGGGCATCCGCACCGGCGTCAAGGTCGCCGTGGTCGACGGCACCGGCAAGGTAGTCGCCACCTCCACCGTCTATCCCTTCCAGCCGAGGAACGATGTGCGCGGCGGGCAGGTCGAGCTCGCCTCGCTGATCCGCAAGCACAATGTCGAGCTGATCTCGATCGGCAACGGTACCGGCAGCCGTGAGACCGAAAAGCTGGTGGCCGACATGTTGGCCGATCTTCCGGGCACGAAGCCCACCAAGGTCATCGTTTCAGAAGCCGGCGCTTCCGTCTATTCAGCCTCCGCAACCGCTGCGGCCGAGTTCCCGCAGCTCGACGTCTCCCTCCGCGGCGCGGTCTCGATCGCGCGCCGCCTGCAGGATCCGCTCGCCGAACTCGTGAAGATCGAGCCGAAATCGATCGGCGTCGGCCAGTATCAGCACGATGTCGATCAGCAGAAACTGTCTCGCTCGCTCGATGCCGTCGTCGAAGATGCGGTGAATGCCGTCGGTGTCGATCTCAATACGGCCTCGGCGCCGCTTTTGTCCCGTGTCTCAGGTCTTGGGCCGTCGATTGCCGAAGCCATCGTCGTCCATCGCGATCAGAACGGTCCGTTCGAAACCCGCCGCGACCTGTTGAAGGTCGCGCGCCTCGGCAACCGCACCTTCGAGCAGGCGGCAGGCTTCCTGCGCATTCCGGCTGGCAAGGAGCCCCTGGATGCGTCATCGGTGCATCCGGAAGCCTATGGCGTGGCGAAGAAGATCGTCGCCGCCTGCGGCCGCGACCTGCGCTCGCTGATGGGCGACAGCGCCGTTTTGAAGGCGATCGATCCGCGCCAGTTCATCGACGAGAAATTCGGTCTGCCGACGGTCAAGGACATTCTTGCGGAATTGGAAAAGCCCGGCCGCGATCCACGTCCGAGTTTCAAGACGGCGACCTTTGCCGAAGGCGTCCATGAAATCTCCGACCTCAAGCCCGGCATGGTACTGGAAGGCACGGTGACGAACGTCGCGGCCTTCGGGGCCTTCGTCGACATCGGCGTTCATCAGGACGGGCTTGTGCATGTCTCGCAGCTTGCCGATCGCTTCGTCAAAGATCCTCACGAAGTTGTGAAAGCCGGCGATGTCGTCAAAGTCCGCGTCGTCGAGGTCGATGCTAAGCGCAAGCGGATCGGTCTTTCCATGCGCAAGGACGAAGGCTCTTCGGCTCCGGCGCCGCGTGGCGAAACCCGCGGAAATCAGGGCCCCGGATCACGCAATGACCGCCGGCCGGCAGCCCCAAAACAGGAGACGCAAGGCGCGTTTGGAGCGGCTCTCGCGGAGGCCATGAAGCGAAAATAAGGGCTTAGGCGGCAAGATTGCAAAAATATCACAGTTTGGCAGTCTTGTTGCGGCAGTGCCAAATACGGCGCTTGTGTGACCGGAGAGAGGGACTAAATTTAACCCGTACCATCCTGTCACATAATGCGAGGCCCTACCCATGGCGTCGGGATTCCTATCCATTGTCCAAAAGATCATCCGCAAGGGTAATCTGAAACTCACACTCGCCAACGGCGAGACGCACACCGTTGGCGACGGCACTGGCGGTCTAGTCGCGGTGCGCATCGCCGATGACGAGGCGGAGAAGCTTATTCGCCGCGACCCCACCCTCAAGCTCGGCGAAATGTATATGGACGGCCGGTTTATCGTCGAGCAAGGCGATATCTACGACTTCCTGTCCATGGTGAAGCAGAACACCACCAACGAAATCTTCGATATTCCGATGGCGGCACTGCTGATCGGCCGTATCGCCCTGCAGCAGTTGAAGAGCCGGCTGCCCGTCAACCACAACAAGCGCAACGTCGCGCACCATTACGATCTGTCGGAAAAACTGTTCGAACTCTTCCTCGATGAAGACTGGCAGTATTCCTGCGCCTATTTCGATCCGCCGGGCATCAGCCTTGAGGAAGCCCAGGTCGCCAAGAAGCGCCATATCGCCGCCAAGCTGTTGCTCAAGCCCGAGCAGCACATTCTGGAGATCGGCTCCGGCTGGGGTGGCATGGGAATGTATCTGGCGGAATCGACACCAGACGTCGATCTCACCGGCATCACGCTCAGTGAGGAGCAGCTGAAGATCTCGCGCGAGCGGGCCGAAAAGCGCGGTCTTGCCGGCCGCGTCCGCTTCGAGCTGCAGGACTACCGCACGATGAAGGGCAAGAAGTTCGACCGCATCGTTTCGGTCGGAATGTTCGAGCATGTCGGCATCGGCAATTTCGGCAACTTCTTCAAGAAAGTGCATGAGTTTCTTGCAGATGACGGTGTCATGGTGTTGCATTCGATCGCGCGCCCGAAGCCGAGCTTTGCAACGAATGCCTTCATCGAGAAGTATATCTTCCCGCAAGGCTATATCCCGTCGATCGGCGAGACACTGCCTTTCATCGAGAAGGCGGGCCTGCTGGTCCGCGATGTCGAGGTCCTGCCGCTGCACTATGCCTACACGCTCCGTCACTGGCGCGAGCGCTTCGTGGCACGCAAGGCGGAAGCCGTCGCCCTTTATGACGAACGCTTCTTCCGCATGTGGGAGTTCTATCTCGCCGGCTCCGAAATGGGCTTCCGCTGGGACGAGCTCTTCATCATGCAGATCCAGATTTCCAAGAACCAGTATTCGACCCCGGACAACCGCAACTACATTGCCGAGAACGAGGCGAAGCTGAAGCAGTTCGAGGCCACGCGCCCGCCCTTGGAAAAGGTCATCATCTGACATACGGGCGCGGCTTCGGCCGCCCCCCTTCTTTAAGGAAAGTCTTGCAGATGAGCGGTGCATTTCCTGAAATCCATCTTGTCCGCCACGGCGAAACGGAGTGGTCGCTCTCCGGAAAGCATACCGGCAGGAGCGATATTCCGTTGACCCCGAACGGCGAGGCGGCCGCCCGCAAACTCGGCGATCGGCTTAAGGGGCTGACGGCTTCAGCCGTCTGGTCCAGCCCCTCGCAGAGAGCCAAAAACACCTGCACTCTTGCCGGTTTCGGTGCAAATGCGGTTATAACGCCGGATCTCGCCGAATGGGATTATGGTGCCTATGAAGGC
The DNA here is from genome assembly GCF_056755115.1 of Rhizobium sp. SVR5-2C. Taxonomy (NCBI): domain Bacteria; kingdom Pseudomonadati; phylum Pseudomonadota; class Alphaproteobacteria; order Hyphomicrobiales; family Rhizobiaceae; genus Rhizobium; species Rhizobium sp. SVR5-2C. Next base: position 16,863 of record NZ_JBNDHT010000062.1, read on the forward strand.
GTCACGACGAAGGAAATCCTCGCGACTCGGCCCGGCTGGCAGCTCTTCCGCGACGGATGTCCGGACGGAGAAACATGCGCGGATGTCGGTGCAAGGGCTGATCGTATCGTCAGCGAGCTTCGCAATGCCAACGCAGCCGTGCTGATCTTTTCCAGCTCCCACTTTCTCCGTGTGCTCGCCGCACGTTGGCTCGGGCTGCCGCCGGAAGACGGATCGCGCTTCGTCCTCGATACCGCGAGCGTCAGCGTTCTGGGCTATGAGCACGACCTGACGGAGCCGGTCATTCGGCGGTGGAACCAGCGTTAGCAACGAGGCCGTCGCCGAAGGGTGAGCTTGAACTATTGAATTTAAAAGCTTATTTCGAGTTAGGGCACTCGGATTGGCTTATGCGAACACGTCTCGACGACTTTATCAGCAGAATCTCCGCGCAGAGAGACATACTCGACTCCATCGCGGAAAGGCAGCCGGAACTGCCGGATGGACCAATATTGGAGATCGGTCTCGGCAACGGCCGGACCTATAGTCACTTGCGTGCTCGCTTCCCTGACCTGCGGATCATCGCCTTCGATCACGAAAACGGTGCGCACGGAAGCTGCCGGCCCGACGATGCGGATGTCGTGCTCGGCGATATCCAGGAAACTTGCATGAGTTATAATGGTGCAGCGGCAGCCGTCGCTCATGCTGACATCGGCACCGGCTACCCGGAAAAGGATGCAATCATCCGCCAGTGGTTACCGTCCCGCATCGTCGCTGTCCTGGCGCGTGGCGGCTTTGCGGTCAGCGGCCTGGAGTTGAAGCATCCCGAACTTGAGGAAATTCCGCCGCCTCGGTCTGTCGAGAAGGGCCGCTACTTTCTCTATCGCCGCAGATGAACGCTCGGCGCCGACGGCCCGGCTATTGACCCGCCCGGCGCCTGGTCGCTAGATGGCCGCATGCAACAGATTGGCGGCTTCAACGGGCGCGTCGCCGACGCTCCTTCGGACAATTGGGTTTACCGGATTTTGCCTCCGTGGCTCTGGCCCTATGCGCAGCTTGCGCGCTGGGACAGGCCGATCGGCTGGCAGCTTCTCATGTGGCCCTGTTTCTGGTCGGTCGCACTCGCGGCAAATGCTGCCGCGGCCCAGGGCCTCTTCTCCGGCTCGCAGATGCTGTTTCATCTGTTTCTCTACTTCATAGGTGCCGTCGCCATGCGCGGGGCAGGGTGCGCCTATAACGATCTGGTCGACCATCAGATCGACATGGAAGTTGCGCGCACCCGCTCACGACCCTTGCCGTCGGGGCGTGTCACGCGAACCCAGGCGAAGATCTTCATCGTGCTTCAAGCGTTCGTGGGCCTGCTGGTGCTGTTGCAGTTCAATTGGTTCGCGGTTGCTCTCGGCATACTTTCGCTCGCCATCGTCGCGCTCTATCCCTTTGCCAAGCGCTTCACCGATTGGCCGCAGTTCTTCCTTGGTCTTGCCTTTTCCTGGGGCGCGCTGATGGGTTGGGCCGGCATATTCGGCAGCCTGTCCTTTGCCGCGATCGGGCTTTATCTCGCTTCGATCGTCTGGACGATCGGTTATGACACGATCTATGCGCATCAGGACAAGGAAGACGACGAGTTGATCGGCGTGCGTTCGACTGCACGGCTTTTCGGAGAAAAGACCAAGCAGTGGCTTGTCGGTCTATATGGACTGACGCTCGTGCTGGCTTTTTGCGCTTTCGCGCTTGCGGGCGTCGGCTTGTTTGCCTATCTCGGCTTGCTCATTGCCGCCGCCATGTTTGCCTGGCAGATCGTGACGATCAACATCGACGACGCCGACCAGTGCCTTGCCCTGTTCAAGTCCAACACACGCGTCGGCCTCATCATCTTCGCCGGCCTCGTTCTTTCGCTTCTCTTCGTTCTGCCCTGACACGGAAACGAAAATGCCCGGCACAATGGCCGGGCATCATTGGTTTGAAATGGCGCCGCCTAGTTGCGGGCGATAATTTCCTTGCCTTCGATCTTCATCGTCACGCCGAGCTTGCCGGTCGTGCGACGCACGAGAAAGCGCGGACGGCGATTGGCGAAATAGGAGTGCCGGCGGCGCGGCCTCATGCGGCTGGTGCGCAGATCTCCGAGATGATCCTCGAGCGGCCGTGCAATGCCGTCGGCCTCGACCATCAGCATCGGAATGCGGAATGCCTCCGACCAGCTCCGCCAGTCGGCAGCGATATCGCAAAGATCGTGTGCGACCAGCAGCGGAATGCAGAGATCCGGATCTTCATGGTGTAGTTCCAGCGTTACGGTCACTTCGCCGCCGCCATGGTCGATCGCCCGGGCTGCCACGCCTTTGAAGGCCCGTTTCGGCAGGGCAACGGAAAGCGGAAGGCCGCTCGATGGAAGAATTTTGCGAAGAATGGCGCCACGTTCGTCGATCGTTATGCTGACGTCACCGGCGGAGTCGTGAACGGCGTAGCTGACCTGTTGAGGAAAGCGGGACGGATCGAGACGCAGTGTCGTTGCAGCCCAAGCGGGCTTCATAACGGTGTTTTTCATGTTTGTTTCTACCCTTGTCTTACCTGAGAGCCGGTTCCCGGTCTTCTCCTTGGGGCTTTTTCGCCCTCTATGCCTCGACAATACGGATGCCCTCTTCCGGACCACTTAAAATTCGCGGTTAAGAAAACTTTGCCGTCCCGGATGGTTATCAAAAACCAATGTGGCAGGGTTTCCGGACAGTGAACGAGCGACCGCCGGAAGCTGCGTCAAAGCGGGACGGCGGGAAGTAAGCCTCGGGTAAGCTTTGGATGCGACAATAACGTATTGAGTATTCTCTATTCCTTTGAGCCTTTGCCGGAAGAGGCGTGATTTATGATCTCGACTTATCTGAGTTACACGATCCTCACCAAGAATATGCCGTCGACCCTGGATAGGGTCGCCAAGCAGCCTTCCACCCAGCGCGAAATCGACTACTACAACGCCAATATCGGCAACGTGAAAACCGTTGACGATTTCATGAACGATTATCGCCTCTACAGCTATGCGACCAAGGCTTACGGCCTCGCGGATATGGCATACGGCAAAGGCTTCCTGAAGCAGGTGCTCGAAAGCGATCTCAGCGATCCGAACAGCTTCGCAAACCGGCTTTCCGACCCGCGCTACAAGGAATTCGCCGCCGCGTTCAATTTCGGTGCGCAGCCTGAGGTTGCTCAGGCTCAGGCGCAGGAGGACGAGACCCTCGGTCTGTACACTCAGTCCTATGCCGACGAGGAAACGTCCGCCAGGACCGAGAGCACCTATTACAGCGCCGCAGTCGACAAGGTGAAGAACGCCTCGGATCTCGTCAACAATGACCGCCTCCGCGATTACATGCTGCAGGCCTATGACATCGATCCGACCTACGTATCCAAGACTTTCCTGAAGTCAGTCCTGACCAGCGACGTCAACGATCCCAAAAGCTTCGTGAACACCAGCGCCAACGACAAGTACAAGGCGCTCGCGGCGCAATTCAGTTTCAATGCCGACGGCACGCTCAAGAATGCCACAGCACAGACCACAGCTCAGAAGAACGCGGTCATCGAACAATACAACGTGACGGTTCCTTCCTTCACCACGTTTACGGCGGCGGCGTACAACAAGACCCATTACGAAGCAACGATCGGCACGGTCACCTCTGTCAAGCAGCTGGTCAGCGACCCGCGTATGGTCGATTATATCAAGGCGGCCTTCAGTATGTGGGATCCGCCGAATCTTTCAGGCGCCACGGTACAGGCGATCATCACGAGCGATCCCAGCGATCCGACCAGCTTTGCGAACGTGTTTGGCTACGGCGGCGTTCCGAAGATGTTCAATTTCGACGCTAACGGCAACGTGCCAGCGGGCGAGCAGGCACAGACCGCCGATCAGCTAAAGAAGACGTCAGAAAATTACAGCAAGAACTATGGCGAACTGCAAAAGCTGACGGTCGACGGCGGTAGCGCGAACTTCAAGACGAGGATGGCCTCGGTCAAGGATATCGATGACTTCTTCCTGAGCAACAAGGACGACGACGACGGCGGCATCAACGACAATGATCCGGAGCTTTATCAGATTGTGCTGCGCGCCTACGGCCTCAGTGAGGACGAAGTTACCAAATCGCAGCTGAAGAAGATTCTCGAAAGCGATCCTTATGATCCGAAGAGCTACGTCAATTCGTTGAAGGACGATCGCCTCGTCAAACTCGCCAAGGCCCTGAACTTCGATAGCAAGGGTGACGTCTCGACGCCGCTTCAGGCCCTGTCGCAAACCCAGATCAACAATTTCGGACTGGCCTACAACACCCAGAAGACGATGCTCCTGAGCGGCGCAGAGCAGCAGGCAGCCGTGAAGGCGTCGAAGGAGGACATCGCCTATTTCGAGGATAACATCGGCAAGGTGAAGTCGGTGTCGGACCTGCTCGCCGACAAAAAGCTCGTCTCTTTCATACTGACGGCGAAGGGGCTGGACCCGAAGCAGGTGACCACAGATACGCTGAAGAAGGCCTTCGCAGCCGATCCGGATGATCCGAAGAGCATGCTGAACGATCCGACCGACAAAAACAGCGCCAAGCTGAGGGAGCTTGTCACCTCCTTCAATTTCGACAGCAAAGGCAATCTCACGCGTTCGACGACGGGGACGGCACAGAATAGCGGCGCACTGCGCAAGACAAATGAGCTCTATCTGGACCAGACATTGGAAGAGCAGCAGGGCGATACGAACCAGGGTGTCCGCCTGGCGCTCTATGCCCAGCGCAAGGCACCAGACATCACCTCGATTTACGATATCATGGGCGATCAGGCCATGTTCCAGGTGGTCACGACGGCCTTCAATCTTCCGTCGGCGTTCCAAAGCATGGATGTCGACCAGCAGGCCAAGGCGCTGCAAAAATACGTCACTCTCAGTGATCTGCAGGATCCCGACAAGGTCGATAAGCTCGTCAAGCGCTTCGCCGTCATGTACGACCTGAAGAACAACACCCAGTCGTCGCCCGCACTGACGATCCTGACCAGCCGCTGAACCAAATCGAAGTAGGGCTTCTCCGTCCGCGGGACCCCGCGGGCTTTAGACAGCGATCACTTTCCCCGGATTCATGATGTTCGCCGGATCGAAGGCGCGCTTGATGCGTTGCATCAGGTCGATTTCGATGGCGGGCCGGATGGCGGCAAGCTCGTCGCGCTTCAGCTGGCCGATGCCATGCTCCGCCGAGATCGAGCCGCCATGTGCCAGCACGAGCCCATGGACGATCTCGTTCATTTCATGCCAGCGAGCGATGAAGGCATCTTTGTCGGCGCCGACGGGCTGGGAAATGTTGTAGTGGATATTGCCGTCGCCCATGTGGCCGAACGCGCAGATGCGAGCCCCGGGGATCGCGGCAAGCACGGCCTCACCCGCCTCCTGCATGAAATGCGGGATCTTCGAGACCGGCACGGAGACATCGTGCTTGATCGAGCCGCCTTCCGGTTTCTGGGCTTCCGACATGCTCTCGCGCATATGCCAAAGCGCCTTCTGTTGCGCAACCGAAGAGGCGATCGCCGCATCCTGCACCAGTCCCGCCTCGAAACCCTGTTCCAGAAGCGCATTCATCATCCGCTCGGCGGTCTCAGCCGAATCCGAGGTCGAAATGTCGATCAGGACATACCAGGGATGCGGTGCTTCCAACGGATCGCGCGCGCCTTCGATATGCTTGGCGGTGATCTCCACACCGAACCGCGGCATCAGTTCGAAGCCGGTGAGCGAGGTGCCGCAGAGGCTGCTTGCAAGGTTGAAGAAAGCGAGCGCATCTTCCACAGAGTTGAGCCCCGCGAAGGCGACCTGACGGCCAAGCGGCTGCGGGAAAATCTTTAGGACGGCGCCGGTGATGATCCCGAGCGTGCCCTCTGCGCCGATGAAGAGGTCGCGAAGATCGTAGCCCGTATTGTCCTTCTTCAGACGGCGCAGGCCGTTCCAGATTTCGCCCGTCGGCAGCACGACTTCGAGGCCGAGGCAGAGCTGGCGCATGTTGCCATAGGCGAGCACCGCCGTGCCGCCGGCATTTGTCGAGAGGTTGCCACCGATGCGGCAGGAGCCTTCCGAACCGAGCGACAGCGGGAAGAGCCTGCCATGCGCCTCGGCCGCCTTCTGGACTTCGGCAAGAATGGCGCCCCCATCGGCCACCAGCACGTTTGCCACCGGGTCGACGTCGCGGATCCTGTTCATGCGTTCGAGCGAGATGATGATATCCGACTTGCCCTCGCGCGGCGTCTGACCGCCGACGAGGCCGGTATTGCCGGTTTGCGGAACGACCGCCGCGCCGGTTTCCGTCGCAAGCTTCAGGATCGCCGAAACCTCCTCGACGTTGGCCGGCTTCAGCAGAAGGGGCGAGGAGCCATGATAGAGCCCGCGGTTCTCGATCAGGTGCGGCGCAAGCTCGGACTGGCTGCGCACCGCGTACTTGTCGCCGACAATGGCAGCGAAGCGGTCGAGAAGTTCAGGGGAAATGCTGGCGCTCATCGGGCTTATTCCTTCCTTGTCATTCGCGTGGCGCGGCGGCGCGCCTCAAACGGTCGTTGATTGCCTCGCCAAGGCCCTCGTCCGGTATCGGCGCAAAGGCGATCGTGGCCGCGCCGCTCGCATCGGCCTTCTTCATGTAGTCGAAAAGATTGGCGGCGGCTTCGGCCAGATTGCCGCCGGGGCTGAGATTGAGCACGGTGACGGCACCGCCTGCGCCCTCGATATCGGCCGGCCCGAAGGCAATGAGAGCCTCGTCCTGCTTCACGGACCGGGCCTCGAGGCGGACATTCGCACCGGGCGCATAATGGGACGCAAGCATGCCCGGGGCTTCGATTGCCGCCGCCGCCTTCTTCGATCGCCGCAGCCGCCTGCCGGCGACGCGCTCGATCTCCGAGGCAGGCAGGCCGCCGGGCCGCAGCAGTCTCAGTTCGTCGCCGTCGACCTTGACGATGGTGGATTCCACCCCGACGGCACTCGCGCCCGCATCGAGGATCAGCTCAATCTTGTTGCCCAGATCGGCGTCGACATGTGCTGCGCTGGTGGCACTGATCCGGCCTGACGTGTTGGCGCTCGGCGCGGCAAGAGGCTTGCCGAAGAGGCCGATCAACTCGCTCGCGAACCCCTTCGGCACCCGGATGCCGATCGTGTCGAGGCCGGCGGTTGCCAGTGCATGGATCGAGCTTTCCGCCTTCAAGGGCAGGACGAGCGTCAGTGGCCCCGGCCAGAACGCTTCAGCCAGCGCGCGCGAGACCGGGTCGAACTCCGCATATTTCTCCGCCATCGCCAGGTTGCTCATATGGCAGATCAGCGGATTGAAGCGCGGCCGGCCCTTGGTCTCATAGATCCGGGTTATCGCTGTCGCGTTGGTCGCGTCGGCAGCAAGGCCATAGACGGTCTCGGTCGGAATGGCGACCGGATGGCCCTCCGAAAGCACGGCCGACGCCGCCTCAAGCGCCTCTTGCCTGTGTTTTGCGATGTCGATTATCCGTGCCATGTGCCGCCCGTTGCTCCAGGCAGTCCCATAGGCCTTTGAAAGCTCCCGATCAATATCAGAGCTGGCGGATGATTTCGCGGAGCTGTTCGTTGCGTGCGCCAAGGAGAAGCACGTTCTTGATCGCCACCTGCGGATCGTCGGTCTTGAAGAGCAGGCCGTTGCCGCGAACGGAGCGGTCGACCGTCATCTTCTCCGGCGTATGCTCGCCCGGCTTGATGGCGACGGCAAAATACATACGCCCGGAACTGATATCGATGTGGTGGAAGAAATTGTCGTTGTCGCCGATATCCGCATTGAAATTGGCGATATAGAAGGCCCAGCTGACCTCTTTGTAGCGTGCGAATTTCGTCCGGGCAGCAGTCACGTGGCAATAGCCGAGATGCGGACTGTCCGAAAGCGTCCGGTGGAACACCATCTTCGGAAACTGAATCGACTCGTGGAAGCCGTTGATCTGCTGATATGCCTTGAGGCCCGCCGCCTGCAGTTTCCGGCCGGTCGTTTCTTCCACTTCCTCATGCGTGAGGTATCGGCGTTCTGGGGCAAGGCGGTACGGCCGTGCGCGGGTGATCTTGCCGGTGCGGAGAAATTCGGAATATGGCGCCACAGGCTTTGAGCCCTGCGGGTGTTGTGCCTCTGTGGCTTCAAAATAGCGCAGTTTCGCCATGGCTCGCATTCCATACCGTGTCCCAGGATGGAGCATAGGAGCTTATGCTTAAGAGCGTCTTAAAGTCTTCGCGCACACGCTGAAGCAGGTTTCCACGGAAAGCGCAGATGCGACAATGTGCCCTTCCATCCATCGGCGAAATTTGAACTTTTTGGATGTCGCATTTGAAGCAGCTGTGGCTAAAGATCGCGAAGGCTGTGCTACTTTGTTCCCTGTCGTCATTTTCGAAGCCGATGTCGCATTACAACCAAGCCTCGGTCATGGCCGGTGATTAAATGATGGGGAGTAATTCTCCCGGCAGCCTAGGGCACGAGGACAAGCAGATGGATATTCGCAGCAACGTTTTGCGGCAGCTCAAGAACCGGCGGGAAGGCTTCAGCCTCGAACAGCCGTTCTATATCGACGAAGACTATTTCAAGCTCGATATGGAAATGATCTACTATCGCGACTGGCTGTTCATGGGCCATGATTGCGAACTGCCGAAGCCAGGCGCCTATTTCACGGTTCAGATCGGCCAATATCCGGTCGTCATCGTCCGCGGCCGCGACAACGTCATCCGCGCCTTCCATAATAGCTGCCGTCACCGCGGCTCGCGCGTCTGCACCAAGGAGCACGGTTCGTCCGTTCGTCTGGTCTGTCCCTATCACCAGTGGGCTTACGATCTCGACGGCAAGCTGGCTTTTGCCCGCCACATGGGCGACGATTTCGACAAGAGCGGCTACGGCCTGAAGCCCATTCATTGCGAGAGCTTTGCGGGTTACATCTTCATCTGCCTGGCCGAAAACGCTCCGGACTTCCAGCCGGTTCGCGACATGGTCGCGCCTTATATGCTGCCGCACCGCCTGAGCGAGGGTAAGATCGCCTTCCAGAGCACCATCATCGAGAAGGGCAACTGGAAACTCGTCTGGGAAAACAACCGCGAGTGCTATCACTGCGCCGCAAACCATCCGGAACTCTGCCGCACCTATCCGGAAGCGCCGAGCGTCACCGGCACGGACGGCGGCGCCGACGATCCGGAAATCGCCGGGCACTGGGCGCGTTGCGAGGCGGCGGGCCTTCCGAGCAAGTTCCAGATTTCGCCGGACGGTCAGTTCCGCGCCGCCCGCATGCCGCTGATCGAGGATGCCGAAAGCTACACGATGTCCGGCAGGCCCGCAGTCAAGCGTCCGCTGTCGGACGATATGAAGATCGATCGCATCGGCACCATGCTGCTCTTCCACTATCCGACGACATGGAACCACCTGCTCGGCGATCACGCGATCTCTTTCCGCGTCCTGCCGCTCAGCGCCAACGAGACGGCCGTCACCACGAAGTGGATCGTGCATAAGGATGCTGTGGAAGGCGTGGACTACAACCTCGAGGAACTGACGCATGTCTGGACCGAGACCAACGACCAGGACCGCCGCATCGTCGAGGAAAATGCCTTCGGCATTCGCTCGCCAGCCTATGAACCGGGCCCTTATTCGATGCTCCATGAGGGTGGCGTCATGCAGTTCCTCGAATGGTATGCAAACTTCATGGTAAACCGGCTTCAGGGCGATCAGGCAAAGCTTTCCGTCGTCGCCTGATCTTCTGCGCTTCGCGGCACGACCGATTTCGCTCGGGCCGCGGCAGCCGGGCGGCCGTTCCCTTGGGCATTCACGATTGATTGACTCCGGCGCCGCAAAAAGGTCCGGTGGATGCGCGCATGATTGTTGCATGCGGTATAGTTGCACGTAAAAAGTGTATAAAAATGAACCGGTTAATCCCCGGTTCATTTGCGCTTTCGTAAGATCCAACCCGATGCCGAACGATGTGCGTTGGAAACATACCGCCACGTCCTGACCCCTAGGTTCGCTGTGTAACGGAGAATGCAATGAATAGTCTCAGTAAAAAGCTTGCGACTGCCGTCCTTTCAGCCGCTGTTGTCCTGACCAGCTTCGTGCCGTCCCAAGCAATCCAGATGCCGACCTCGCCGCAGATGGAAAAATCTTCGGAGGTGCAGAACGTTCAGTACCGCCGCTATTACCGTCCGGGATATCGTCACGATTACCGTCCGGGCTGGTACGGTGGCTATCGCGGCTATCCCTCTTATCGCCGCGGCTATCGTCACTACAATGGCTACTGGTATCCGCTGGCTGCCTTCGGCGCAGGCGCGATTATCGGCGGCGCCATCGCTTCACAGCCGCGCTACGTCGCTCCACCCCCGCCGCCGGCCTATGGTGGCAGCAGCGCCCACGTCGCCTGGTGCGCGAACCGCTACCGGTCGTACCGGGCCTACGACAACACGTTCCAGCCCTACAACGGCCCGCGCCAGCAGTGCTATTCGCCCTACTAAGGCTTTCCACAGCTTGAAAAGCTCTATAGCCCGGCAGCAATGCCGGGCTTTTTCGTTCAGAGAATATTGACGCGCTTCAGCAGCCACCAGGCAAGCAACACCGAAGCGACGATCAGCGCCATTGCGTATTCGGTGCCGCCGGACCCCTGAGTGAAGGGCAGATTGGCGGTGTTCATGCCGAAAAAGCCGGTCACCAGCGTCGGCGGCAGCAGGAAGGCGGTCATCAGCGACAGGATGTAAAGGTGCCGGTTGGTCTCGGAGGATTGCTTCGAGTCGATTTCCTCGTGCAATAGACGGGCACGTTCCTGCAGCGCAAAGATATCGTGGTCGACTGCTTCGAGCCGGCTCGTCAGCCGGCTGGCAATATCCTCGAAGCCGAAGGGCATCTCGTCCTCGTCGGAAGCCGATGCACGCCGCATGAGGGAGAGGACGTTTCGAAGGTGCCGGTGGAGGCGGACGATCGTGCGGCGTGCTGGCGCCAGCCGCCGACGCTCATCGCGCGAAACATTGTCGTAAACGAAATCCTCGATGAGGTTCAGCTCTTCGGTAAGTTCCATCACCACCGAGATCAGCGTGCGCTGGAACTCGATCACCAGCAGCTCGAAGAGATCGACCGGTCGGGAGAACTTCGCGGGATTCTTCTCGATCATCGCGCGTGCCCGCTCGACGCTGCGCAGCGGCTGCAGCCGGGTGGTGATGATGAAGCGATCGGAGATCGCGAAATGTAGCCAGCCGAGATCGCTGGTGTCCTGGTCGAATTCGCGCTGGCAGTCGACCAGGGTACCGTAGAGCATCTGTTCGTCGACGGTAATCGCAGCATGCGTGTCCCGCGTGGTCAGCGCGGCCTTGGCGTCCTCGGATAGGCCGTCCAGGCTATCGAGCAGGGCAGGGACGCGCGCATCTGCGAGATTGAGGTGCAGCCAGTAAAAACCCTCGCCGGATGCCAACTCTGCCGGAAAGGCACTATTCTGAAGGCGAACCGCTTTGCCGCTTCCTGCCGGAAAACTGTAGGCCCAGACAAGGCCAGGTATATTGGCAGGCAAGGTATCCATCAGCCGCGATCCTTTCGATGCGATCAGTCCCTAGAGATTCTTCATGACCGTTGTTTGTACAAGTGTGAAGGCCTGTGGGGCCCAAGATATCATCAATTCGAAAAGGAATTCGAAATTGACGTTTACGTAAAAATAAATTAGCTCTTCCAGCGGAGGCCCGGGGCTGCGGTTCCGTTCGAGATGCGAGGAGATGATATGTACAAGGCGCCCGTCGAGGACATCGCGTTCACCCTGAAACATGTCGCGGGACTGAGCGAGGCGATCGAAAAAGGCCTCCTTGGCGAACTCGGCGAGGACCTCGTCGATGCAATCCTCAGCGAAGCCGGCCGTTTTGCGACGGAAGAGGTTGCTCCACTGGCCGAGATCGGCGACCGGCAGGGCGCTCGCCTCGTCGATAGTGAAGTGAAGATACCCGACGGCTGGGCGAAGCTCTACCGGGATTGGATCGCGGGCGGCTGGAACGGCCTTTCGGCTCCTGAGGAATATGGCGGCCAGGGCCTGCCCCACATGTTGAACGTTGCGGCTCTCGAAATGTGGAATTCCGGCGCGACCGCCTTTGCGCTCTGCCCGACGCTGACCATGGGCGCGGTCGAGGCGCTGAGCGCCCACGGCAGCCCGGAGCTTCGGCAGAAATACCTGCCAAAGCTGATTTCCGGCGAATGGACGGGCACGATGAACCTCACCGAGCCGCAGGCGGGTTCGGACGTCGGCGCACTGAAGAGCCGTGCCGAGCGGAGAGACGACGGTACTTATCGCCTGTTCGGCCAGAAGATATTCATTACCTGGGGCGAACACGACGCGACGGATAATATCATCCATCTCGTGCTCGTTCGCCTGCCGGATGCTCCGGCCGGCTCCCGCGGCATTTCGCTGTTCCTCGTGCCGAAATTCCTTGTCAACGACGATGGCTCGCTTGGAGCCCGGAACGACGTTTTCTGCCATTCGCTGGAACACAAGATGGGCATCCACGGTTCGCCCACCTGCACGATGATCTATGGCGACGGCAGGTTCGGCGGCGAGAAGGGCGCGATCGGCTGGCTTGTGGGCGAGGAGAACAAGGGCCTCAACTGCATGTTCACGATGATGAACAATGCGCGCCTCACGGTCGGCATGCAGGGGGTGGCGATCGCCGAAGCCGCGACGCAGAAGGCGATCGCCTATGCAAGCGAGCGCACGCAGGGCAGGGCGCCCGGCTGGACCGGCAGCGGCATGAGCCCGATCATCGAACATCCGGACGTCGCCCGCATGCTTCTGACGATGAAGGCGCTGACGCAAGGGTCCCGTGCCATCTCCTATGCCTGCGCCCATGCGATCGACATGTCGCACCGCTCGGTTTCGGATAAGCAGCACTGGCAGGAGCGCGCCGCGCTGCTGACACCAATCGCCAAATCCTTCTCGACCGACGCTGGCGTCGACGTCGCCTCGCTCGGCGTCCAGGTCCATGGGGGCATGGGTTACATCGAGGAGACGGGCGCTGCCCGCTTCCTGCGCGATGCCCGGATCGCACCGATCTACGAGGGCACGAACGGCATCCAGGCGATCGACCTCGTCACCCGCAAGCTGCCGCTTTCGAACGGCACCCACGTGGCGGGCTTCATCGCCGAACTTCGCGAGATCGCCGATCAGGTGCGCAGTTCCAATCTCGATGGCTTCGGCGAAACGGCCGCACGGCTTGACGCGGCGATTGCCGATCTGGAGCAGGCAACCCTCTGGCTTTTGAAGGCGCAGGCCGACGGCAAGCTGACTGATGCCCTTTCGGGCGCCACACCCTATCAGCGCCTCTTCGGTCTGGTGCTGACCGGCTGCTATCTGGCGAAGGGCGGGCTTGCCAGCGTTTCGGACGGTGCGAACCAAAGCCGCATTGCGCTCTGCCGCTTTGCCGCCGAAAATCTCTTGTCGGAAACCGCAGCATTGAAGGATCGCGTCGTCAACGGCGCCGAAAGCCTCGCTGCCGCCCGCATCGCTCTTTCGTGAGGATCATCCCATGTCCGATCACATCATCGTCGAACAATCCGCAGCCCATCCCGGCATCCAGATCATTCGCTTCAACCGCCCGGAAAAGAAGAACGCGATCACCCGCGCCATGTATGTGCGGATGACGGAGGCGCTGAGGGCGGCAAACGAGGATAGTGCCATCCGGGCGACCGCTTTCCTCGGCACGGAAGGCGCCTTTTCTGCAGGCAACGATATCGGTGATTTCCTTGCCGCTGCGATGGGCGGCAGCCTGGGCAATGAACTCCTCGATTTCCTCTATGCGTTGGTCAATGCCGAAAAACCGCTGGTTTCCGGTGTCGATGGCCTGGCGATCGGCATCGGCACGACGATGCATATGCATTGCGACCTGACCATCGCATCCGATCGCAGCCAGTTCCGCACGCCCTTCGTCGATCTGGCGCTGGTGCCAGAGGCTGCCTCCAGCCTGATCGCACCGCGCATCATGGGGCATCAGCGGGCCTTCGCGATGCTGGCAGCCGGTGAAGCCTTCTCAGCCGATGAGGCGAAGGATGCCGGGCTTGTCTGGAAGGTCTGCCCCGCGCCAGACGTTGAATTGCTGACGCTTGCGACGGCATCCAAACTCGCCGCCAAGCCACCGGAAGCATTAAAGATCGCCCGTGATCTCATTCGTGGCGACCGTGCCGAGATCATCAAGCGCATTGATGAGGAAGCCCGGCACTTCGCCGAGCGCCTGAAAAGTGCGGAAGCCCGCGCCGCCTTTGAGGCTTTCATGCGCCGCTGAGCGGCTTGCAAAAATCCGGATTCACGTGTCGGATTCCGAACCATCGGTCCGTCCTTGTTGCAGGAACAACGGGAGATCTGAAAATGAGAAAAGTCGTTGCAGCAGCATTCGTCAGCCTGGATGGCGTCATGCAGGCGCCCGGCGGGCCGCAGGAGGATACGACGGGCGGTTTCAAATATGGCGGCTGGCTCGTCCCCTACTCGGACGTGCGCATACGGGAATTCATAGATGGGATGTTCTCGACCCCCTTCGACCTTCTGCTCGGACACACGACCTACGAAATTTTCGCCGCGTACTGGCCCTTCATCGGTGACGAGAACCCCATCGCGGCGCGCTTCAACAGGGTGACGAAATACGTCGCCACCTCCTCGCCGGAGCCGCTGACCTGGGCGAAATCCATTGCCCTCAACGGGGACGTTGCCGCGGAGGTCGCCCGGCTGAAGCAGGGGGCTGGTCCTAGGTTGCTGACCCAGGGAAGCGGCCGCCTTCTACAGACCTTGATGGCACATGATCTGATCGACGAGTTCCGGATATTGACCTTTCCGCTCATGCTTGGTCGCGGCAAGCGTCTCTTCCGCGATGGCATACAACCGGGCGCACTGAGGCTCACCGAGACGGCCGTTTCTACGACCGGTGTCGTCATGAGCGTCTACGAGCGCGCCGGCGAGATCCGCACCGGATCGTTCGGGCTCGATAGTCCGTCCGAGGCCGAGATTGCCCGCCGCGAGCGGATGAAACGCCAAGGCTGAGATGGGTTGCCGGCCGTAGTTCCGGATTATTTCTCCAGCGTCGCCACCACCTCGACATGCGAGGTCCAGAGGAACTGGTCGATCGGCGTGACGCTGGTGACGCGGTAGCCACCCTCGACGAGGATCGCCAGATCGCGCGCCAGCGTCACGGGATTGCAGCTGACAGCGGCGATCTTCTTCACCGCCGAGCGCGCCAGTTCCTTGCACTGAAACTCCGCTCCGGCGCGCGGGGGATCGAAGACCACCGCATCGTAGACCTTCAGCTCGGATGTCATCAGCGGACGGCGGAAGAGGTCACGCTTTTCGACGCTAACCTGCTTCAGCCCCTGCGCCTTGCGGGCGCCGAGGTCCAGCACCGCAAGCGCTTTCTCATCTCCTTCGACGGCATGCACCCGGCCGATCCGCGCAAGCCGAAGCGAGAATGTGCCCGCGCCGGCAAAGAGATCGGCGATGCGCTTTGCCTTGCCAACATGAGCAAGCACCAGCTCGGCCATCGCATCTTCGGCGGGCTTCGTCGCCTGCGTGAACCCGCCGGCGGGCGGCGAGACCTGCACGCCACCGAAGTCGACGATCGGCTTCTGCGGCTCGACGAGGATTTCGCCGTTCAGCGAAACGCGGGCGATGCCGCGTATGCCGAGAACGGTCTCGATCGCCTTGCGGCGCTGCTGATCGGACAGTTTCTTGATTCCATCGACAGCCAGATCGAGGCCGGACAGCGTTTCGATGACCGAGATGCGGAAGGGTTCGGCGCTTGTCGCAAGTGCTGCGCCGATCGCCTTGATCGCCGGTAGCCGCGCCACGATGCCCGCCGACGAGATGGGACATTCCTCTATTGCCACGATGTGATGGCTTTCGGCCTGGTTGAAGCCGATCAGCATGTCCTTCTCGGTCTTGCGCGCCGCAAAGACGACGCGGCGGCGCTCGCCGGGATGCGCCGGGACGATTTCGCCGACCTCGGCCGTAATTCCATGCGATTTCAGCGCGTCGATCATCAGCTGCCGCTTGAACGCGCGGTACGGTGCATCGGCCATGTGTTGCAGCGTGCAGCCGCCGCAGGTGCCGTTGACGCCATCCGGACCGAAGTGGCGGCAGGGTGGTTCCTGCCGGTCGGGAGAAGGCTGAGCGATCGACATGATCGTGCCGTGGTGCTTGACGCGCGCGATCGCCACGCTTTCGCCGGGAAGCGAGAAGGGCACATAGATCGGGCCGTCCGGCCCGACGGCAATGCCGTCGCCCTGGCCGCCGAGTTTCTGGATGGTGACTGTTTCGGTGCTCACGGCTTCGTTCCTGCCAGTAGAAATTCCTGATTGCCGTCGCCGCCTGCGATCGGCGAGGCGATGAGCCCGAGGCTCCTCCAGCCCATGTCGTCGACGAGCCAGCGCTCCAGTTCGGCGGCCACCGCGGGCGCGGAGGAGGGGTCCCTCAACAGCCCGCCCTTGCCGATCGCTTCGCGCCCGGCCTCGAATTGCGGCTTGACTAACAGTGCCGCAATTGCGCGCGGCTCGGCAATCCGCAAGGCTGGCGCCAGCGCCAGTTTCAGCGAAATGAACGACACGTCCGAGACGACGAAGGTCACCGGCCGGCCGATATCCTCTGCCGTCAGATTGCGGGCGTTCAGCCCTTCGATATTGGTGACTCGCGGATCGGCCGAGATGCGCGGATGCATCTGCCCGTGACCGACATCGATGGCGGTCACATGCCCTGCACCGCGCTCCAGCAGCACTTCCGTGAAGCCGCCCGTCGAAGCGCCGATGTCGAGACAGTGGTAGCCGGCCGGATCGAGACGGAAATGATCGAGCGCCGCAATGAGCTTCAGCGCCGCGCGGGACACATAATCCTGCGCAGGATCGTCGATCTCGATTGCAACATCCCCGGCAAAGAGCGCGCCCGGCTTGGAGATGACGTTACCGGCGACCTTCACGGTGCCGCGGGCGACGGCATCGCGCGCTCGCGAGCGGCTGGCAAAAAGGCCGAGGCTCACGAGAAGCTGGTCGAGGCGTTGGGTGTTCTGATCGGACATCGGCTGTCCATGACCGGCAAGGCCTCCGCTTGCAAGCTTTTTGTTTGCGGCGGCGATCAGCAATCCCAGAACCGCAGCAGGCTTTGTCGCGCTATCGGGAACCTGCGCAGATCCAGGCTCCGGCTATCCTTAGCCGGCAACGCCGACGGCCGCACCACCGCCCAGCGCCTTGAACACCGTAGAAACGATCCCCGCGCGGTCGAGACCGGCATGGGCGTTCATCATCTCGGGCTTCGCCTGCTCCACCCAGATATCCGGCATGACAAGCGAACGGATCTTCAGCCCGTTGTCCAGCAGCCCTTCCATTGCGAGGTACTGCATGACATGGCTGCCGAAGCCGCCGACGGCGCCTTCTTCGACGGTGATCAGCACTTCGTGATGGCGGGCAAGCTGACGGATCAGTTCATGGTCCAGGGGCTTGGCAAAGCGAGCGTCGGCAACCGTCGTCGAGAGGCCCGAAGCGTCGAGGTCTTCTGCCGCCAGCAAGCAGTCCGCAAGCCGCGTGCCGAAGGAGAGCAGTGCTACTTTCGTGCCTTCCTTGACGATGCGGCCCTTGCCGATCTGCAGGATCTCCCCGCGCGCCGGCATATCGATGCCGACGCCTTCGCCACGCGGATAGCGGAAGGAGATCGGACCGGCATCATAGGCTGCGGCTGTGCGCACCATATGCTTCAGTTCGGCCTCGTCGGCAGCCGCCATCACCACGAAACCGGGCAGGGTGGCAAGGAATGTCGTATCGAACGAACCTGCATGCGTCGGGCCGTCGGCGCCAACAAAACCGGCCCGGTCGATCGGGAAGCGGACCGGCAGGCCCTGGATCGCGACATCGTGGACAACCTGGTCATAGGCTCGCTGCAGGAAGGTGGAATAGAGCGCGGCGAAGGGCTTGTAGCCTTCGGCGGCAAGGCCGGCGGCGAAGGTGACCGCATGCTGTTCGGCGATCCCCACATCGAAACAGCGGGCAGGGAAGATCTCGGCAAGCTTGTCGAGGCCCGTGCCGTTCGGCATTGCTGCCGTGATCCCGATGATCTTGTCGTCGAGTTTCGCTTCCTGCACCAGCGCTTCGGCGAACACGCTCGTATAGCTCGGCGCATTCGGCTTGACCTTGGCCTGCGCCCCGGTGATGACGTCGAACTTGTTGACGCCATGGTACTTGTCGGCGGCGGCTTCCGCCGGTGGGTAGCCCTTGCCTTTCTGCGTCACGACATGGATCAGCACCGGTCCCTGCGCATTGTCGCGCACGTTGCGCAGCACCGGGAGCAGATGCTCGAAGGAATGGCCGTCGATCGGACCGATATGGTAGAACCCCATTTCCTCGAACATGGTCCCGCCGGTCACATAGCCACGCGCATGTTCGACGGCGCGGGTGATCGCACTATCGACCTTCTTGCCGAGATAGCCGGTCAGCTTCTTTCCGAGATCGCGGAAGCCCATATAGGTGCGACCCGAGGCAAGGCGCGCGAGATAAGCACTCATCGCCCCTGTCGGCGGGGCGATCGACATGTCGTTGTCGTTGAGGATGACGATGAGCCGCGCATCCAGCGCCCCGGCATTGTTCAGCGCCTCGTAGGCCATCCCGGCAGACATCGCGCCGTCGCCGATGACGGCAATCACGCGCCGGTCGGTCTTGTCGAGTTCGGCGGCAACCGCCATGCCGAGACCGGCAGAAATCGAGGTGGAGGAATGCGCCGCCCCGAAGGGATCGTATTCGCTCTCGGCGCGGCGCGTGAAGCCGGAAAGGCCACCTTGCTGGCGCAACGTGCGGATGCGGTCCCGGCGGCCGGTAAGAATCTTGTGCGGATAACACTGGTGGCCGACGTCGAAGATCAGTCGGTCGTTAGGCGTATTGAACACGCTGTGAATGGCAACAGTCAGCTCGACGACCCCAAGGCCTGCCCCAAGATGACCCCCGGTGCGCGATACCGCGTCGATCATCTCGTCACGGACCTCGCGCGCAAGCTGCGGCAGGTCACGATCCTCGAGCTTGCGCAGGTCTGTCGGATATTTGACCTGATCGAGCAACGGGGTTTTCGGAGGATTTGTCACGGGCGGGCGCTCTTTGTTATCGTTCTTGGGTTTTGTTTATTCGATTAGATTGCGGCAAAACAAATGCATTTCAAGAACCGCAAGCATTTAATTCTAAAGGAATTCAGCCCTCAGGCAAAGGCACGAATTCCTCTTCGTCCCCCGGCACGATATCGAAGCGGCCGGTGCGCCATTCCTCCTTCGCCTTCTCGATACGCTCCTTGGAAGACGAGACGAAGTTCCACC
>NZ_JBNDHT010000063.1:0-36108 GCF_056755115.1 Rhizobium sp. SVR5-2C
ATCTGGCCGCCGTAGCCCCAGGCGAAATGCACGTTCTCGCCGCCAAGGCTCCGCTCGAACCAACCATAGCCATAGGCATCGCCGGAGAAGCGAGAATTCGTGCGGGGCTGCCAGGATGCTGCCACCCAATCGGCCGGAACGACTTGCCTTCCCTCCGCTGTCTTGCCGCCGTTGCGGTAGAGCTCGCCAAAGGCAAGCAGCGAGCGGGCGCTCATGGCCATCTGGTTTCCGCCAAGATAGATGCCCTGCGGATCGCGCTCCCAGGCTCCGATGCGGAAATCCGTCACCGGTCCAAGCCATTCCCTTGCCAGGGCAAGCGTTGGCTTGCCGCTCACCTTTGTGAGGATTGCAGACAGGAGATGCGTCGAAGCCGTCGAATAAAGCATCCGCCCGCCAGGCTCGTCATCGAAAGGCTGAGAGAGTGCGAAGCGCACCCAGTTCCGGCTTGAAACCCAGCGTCCGTAGTTCGGTCCCGACATGCGGCCAAGGCCCGCCTGCATGGAGAGCAGGTTGCCGATGGTGATTTCGTTCAGCCGCGGATCCGGTGACTGCGGCAGGTCCGCCTTAAGGATCGGCGCGATCTTCTGATCCGGCCCCTCAAGCAGGCCTTTGCTGATGGCAATGCCGACAAGCGCCGAAATTATCGCCTTCGACGCGGACTTGATATTGGTCGATTCGGACGCCGTATGGCCACGATAACCGCGTTCGGCGACAACCCGCCCGTCCTTTGCAACGATGACCGCCTTCAGCGGTGTCAACGCCTGCCGCGTCTGGAGATTGTCGAGCAGTTCGCCCAGACGCTCCTCCTGCGCAATAGCGGCGAGCGGCAGGAAAAAGATAACGGCGAAGACAACAAAAGTCCTGAGCATGCCCATCACCTAGTGCCGCCCAGTCGATAGATCACGGGTGGGACGAACCCTCTCACGCAGACGTGAAACTTTATCGGCCCCCTTGCAGGTGTCACCTACGGCACGACATAGTCCGGGCCGGATGAATGGAGGAAGAACCTATGGCACGCGTCGTCGTTATCGGAGCAACGGGTCACGTCGGTACCTATCTGGTCCCACGGCTTGTAGAGGCGGGGCACGACGTGGTCGCGATCAGCCGCGGAAACGCCGAGCCCTATACGCGGCATGCCGCGTGGAAGAGCGTCGAGAAGAAGCAGATGGATCGTGCTGCCATGGAAAAGGACGGCAGCTTCGGGCAGGCAATCCGCGCATCGAAGGCCGATATCGTCATCGACAAGATCTGCTTCACGCTCGAGAGTGCGCAGCAGCTTGGGGAAGCCTTGAACGGCCATGTCGGCCATCTCTTGCATACCGGCACGATCTGGACCCACGGCCATTCTCTTGCCGTGCCGACCCGGGAGGACGCGCCGAAGACCCCCTTCGGCGAATACGGCATTCAGAAAAAGGCGATCGAAGACTATTTCCTGCGGGAGGCAAAGCTGCGCGGCCTGCCCGTTACGCTGATCCATCCCGGCCACATTGTCGGTCGCGGATGGGCACCGCTCAACCCGGCGGGGCATTTCAACCTCGCAGCCTTTGAGACCATCGCTCGCGGCGGTCAGCTCACGCTTCCCAATTTTGGGCTGGAAACGGTGCACCATGTCCATGCCGACGACATCGCCGCCCTCTTCATGGCAGCGATCGGCAACTGGCGCGCTTCAACCGGTGAAAGCTTCCACGCCGTTTCGGACCAGGCGCTGACGCTGCGCGGCTATGCCGAGGCCATGTACCGCTGGTTCGGCCATGAACCCAATCTGGCTTTCAAGCCCTATGACGAATGGAAGAAGGATCAGACGCTGGAGGATGCGACGGCGACCTTGGAACATATTGCCCGCAGCCCGAACTGCAGCATGGAGAAGACCCGTAATCTCCTGGATTTCCGGCCGCGCTACAGCTCGCTCGACGCGGTGCAGGACGCAGTCGGCTGGCTGATCGAGACCGGCCGGCTCGGCAGCTGAAAACAGAAAAGCCCCTCCTTTCAGGAGAGGATTCGGTTCGTCAGGCAGCCTTCCGTGCCGGCATCCTGTGCAGCTTCCGCCCCGAGGGAACGATCATGCCCGCTGCACCCTCAAGCCAGCCGTCCGTCAGCTCAAGCGCAAGGAAACGCGCGCGCTCGAAGGGACCGGGCATGACGAGATGGCGAGCCTTGTCTCCGAAGAAGCCGAAGCGCTCGTAATAGGGCGCATCGCCGACGAGCAGGATCGCACCATGTCCACGGTTCTTGGCTTCGAGAAGCGCCGCACGCATCAGCGCCGAGCCAACACCTTTGCCTTCGAAGCTGGAATCGACGGCCAGCGGCCCAAGCAGCAGCGCGTTGATCGGCGTGCCTTCGGTGTTGACGCCCGCTTCGATGTTCCAGAGGCGCACGGTACCGATGACATGACCGTCGCGATCACGTGCCACAAGTGCCAGTCCTTCTGCCGGAATGCGCCCGCGGCGTATCTTCTCCGACGACTTCTTGCGGCGATGCGGCCCCATGGCACGATCGAGCAGGTTTTCACGGGCGACGACATCCGACGGCTTCTCGGAGTCGATGGTGAAGACATGAGGCGCAAAGAATGCGCGGACAGAATCAAGAACAGCGGCCATCTTGGCCTCCCGCACTCAAAACCGTTTCAGACGGTATCGACAGACTATTGTGAAGGTGCCGCCCCGGCTGGCTACGGGGCTGGCGATATCAGATGACGTAGGCCCTCAGCGGCTCGAAGCCGTTGAACGCGACGGCCGAATAGGTCGTCGTATAGGCGCCGGTGCCTTCGATCAGGATCTCGTCACCGATCGAAAGGGAGATCGGCAGCGGATAAAGATTCTTCTCATACAGCACGTCGGCCGAATCGCAGGTCGGGCCAGCAATGACGCAGGGCTCCATCTCGTCGCCGTCACGCTCGGTGCGGATCGGGTAGCGGATGGCTTCGTCCATGGTTTCGGCGAGACCGCCGAACTTGCCGATGTCGAGAAACACCCAGCGAGCAGCGTCGTTGTCCGACTTCTTCGAGATCAGCACCACTTCAGTCTTGATGACGCCGGCATTGCCGACCATGCCGCGGCCCGGCTCGATGATCGTCTTCGGGATCTGGTTGCCGAAGTGATCACGAAGGCTCTGGTTGATCGCGCGACCGTAGGCTTCTGCCGACGGAACGTCACGCAGGTACTTGGTCGGGAAGCCGCCGCCCATATTGACCATCTGCAGGTGGATACCCTGCTTGGCGAGCTGGACGAAGACGCGCTTGGCATCGGCGAGGGCCGAATCCCAGGCATCGACCTTGGTCATCTGCGAACCGACGTGGAACGAGACGCCGTAGGACTCGAGGCCCAGCTGATGAGCATAGACAAGAACGTCGACAGCCATCTGCGGCACGCAGCCGAACTTGCGCGACAGCGGCCATTCAGCACCTTCGCCGTCCGTCAGAACGCGACAGAAGACGCGGGCGCCGGGAGCGGCGCGCGAGATCTTCTCGACTTCCTCATGGCTATCGACAGCAAAAAGGCTGACACCGAGCGCATGTGCGCGGGCAACGTCGCGTTCCTTCTTGATCGTGTTGCCGTAGGAAATGCGGGCAGCGGTCGCACCGGCGTTGAGCGCCATTTCGATTTCAGCGACGGACGCGCAATCGAAGTTGGAGCCCATGTCGGCGAGCAGCTTCAGGACCTCAGGAGCCGGGTTTGCCTTGACGGCATAGTAGATCGCGCTGTCCGGCATCGCATGACGGAAAGCGGAGAAGTTGTCGCGCACGACGTCGAGGTCGACCACCAGGCAGGGACCGTCGGGACGTCGGGTTGCGAGAAAGTCGCGGATGCGCTGAGTGGTCATATCAATCCCTTTTCCAATTCCAGAGCTCCGGCAAAACACCGGAGGACAAAGGGCGATCAATCGCTCGCATAGGAACCAGCCGGTGGAGACCCCGGAACCTTAGCAAGCGCTTGATAGCGCAAATGATGAATCAACGCCGCATAAGCGACATGGATCCGGCTTTGTCTGCCATGGATTGGAGGGAGATTCCCAACCGCACTTCCGGCAATGAAGGTGTGCCTCTTCAGTAACCCCCGCTGATGGAAAGCAGGGAGAGAACAAAAAGGCCCGCACCGTCGTTGCTTCAGGCGTCCTCGCATTCTCCGGTTGGCCGGAATAGCGACTGGAGGGGTTAATTCCAGGTACCTTACCGATTTCCTCACCAATTCGAGGGTTCGGCGGACACCCATGGGCACGTGCGACTTTGGGCTGACCCGGAAATAGGAATATTCGCCGTCATAATCAAGAGAAATTTTATGCTCCAACTCAAAAAAATAATTGAACGCGAAAGGACAATTTGTTCAACGTTCTTCAACAGATATAGAGGATCGCCATGGACACCTTGACCCGCATACGTGCCTTCATCGATGTTGTTGAAGCAGAAGGCTTTTCCGCGGCCGCAAGGCGCACCGGCCGCTCCAAGGCGCTGCTCTCCAAATATGTGCGGGAGCTGGAGGATGAGCTCGGCGCCCTGCTGCTCAACCGCACGACCCGCCAGTTCTCCATGACCGAGGCCGGTCACACCTATTACCGCACCGCCTCGGACATTCTGAAGGAGATCGACAATCTCGCCGATCTGGTCCGCGAGAACAACGCGCTGCTCAAAGGCCGGCTAAGGATTTCCGTACCGCGCACCTTCGTTGATGCGGATGTCGGGCAGTCGCTGATCGACTTTGCCAAGGAGAACCCCGATCTGCAGCTGGAAATCGCTGCCGACGACCGGTTCGTCGACCTGATCGAAGAGAGCTTCGACCTGGCAATTCGCGTCACGAAGCTGGAAGATTCAGGAATGATCGCGCGCAAGATCTCGGATTTCCGCGTGCATGTCTGCGCGACGCCTGAGTTCCTCGAGCGCTATCCGAATATCGAGCACCCGACGGACATTTCCAACGTTCCCTTCATCGTCGACACCAACTCGCGCACGCAGGCGAGCGTCCGTTTCTACAACCCGGACAGCACCTCGTTTGCGGTGGCTGTTTCGGGACCGATCGAAGTGAACAGTCCGCATGCGACATTGCGCGCGGCACTCACCGGTATCGGCATTGCGGTCATTCCGGACTTCATCGCTCGCAAGCCTATCGAGGACGGCCGCCTCGTGACGCTGTTCAATGACTACTTGCCCACGGATCGCGGGATTTACGCCGTCTACCCGCATCGGCGCTACCTGCCGGCAAAAGTCCGCATCTTCGTGGACTACCTCCAGGCCTGGTTCAAGAAGCACCCTTGAGGATCGCCTGAGGCACTTTGCCGCCTTGAGACCAGGTCCCAATTCCGTCCCATTCTCCGGCAAGAAGACACCATCCGATTTGGGCAGAGCGGTAACCCGACAAGATGAAAAAATCGATACTCCCGGTAGCCGCTCTGATCTCGCTTGCGCCGGCCGCGGCTATGGCACATCCGCATATATTCGTCGAAGCTCGGCTCGAAGTCGTTGCGGCACCCGACGGCAGTGTTCAGGAGCTGCGGAACGTCTGGCGCTTCGACGAGATCTTCTCCTCCTCCGTCGTCATGGATTTTGACAAGAACACCGATCTAAAGCTGGAACCCAACGAACTCGCGGAGGTCGGCAAGACGGTCCGGGATTCACTGGCCGACTACGACTACTATATGAACCTGACGATCGACGGCAAAAACGTGACCGTGCAGAAGCCGGACATCATCCACGTCGACTACAAGGAAGGCCAGCTTCTGATGTTCTTCGCGGTGAAGCCCGCGGAGAAGATGCCTCTGAAGGGCAAGCTGACCTTCGGTGTCTACGACCCGACGCTCTATACCTCGATAGACTTTCCAACGGACAACGAACTGGCGCTCGTCGGCGACGGGTTCAAGAGCTGCAAGCATGACGTGCTGCGGCCTGACGCGGACCAGGTGATTGCGGAGAACAAGCAGTCGCTGACGGACGCTTTCTTCAACGACCCGACCGGCACGAACATGTCCAAGCTCTTTGCCACCAGGCTGGAGGTCTCATGCTGAAACCGAACGCCTCGCTGGCCCTTTCCGCGGCCGCGCTCGTGCTTCTTGCCATGACGAGTGTGGCGCATGCGCAGTCGCCGCTCGGCATTGGAACCGCAGAGCCGAGTTTCCAGCCAACAGGCGGGCCGCTGGCGCCGCTATTCCTCTATGTGAATTACGAGCAGCAAGCTTTTTACCGTGCGCTGACAGGCGCGCTGAAAGCAATGCGCGAAGACCCATGGCAGTTGACGTCGCTCATCGGACTTTCCTTTGCCTACGGTGTCTTCCATGCGGCCGGTCCCGGACACGGCAAGGCGGTCATCTCCTCCTACATGATCGCCAACGAGCTCGAACTGAAGCGCGGCGTGGTGATTTCCTTCATCTCTGCCTTCGTTCAAGGCGTGATGGCGGTGGCGCTCGTCGGCGGCGCCTGGCTGGTATTGCGCGGTAGCGGGATAACGCTGACAGAGGCGACGCACGCAATGGAGATCGCAAGCTTTGTGATGGTCATTGCCTTTGGCTGCTGGCTGCTTTTTCGTAAGCTGCGCTCGATGATCGGCGGCTTGCCGCAACGTCAAGCCGTGGCAACATCCGCAGGCCCGGTCAGTATGATGCTCGACTGGAAGGACAATGACAGCCGGGGCGAAGTGGACGCCTACGCCTTCGGCGAGAGCACCGCGCGCAAGGCGGGACACAGGTTCATTTCAGGCATGGCCTGTGAAACCTGCGGCCGATCCCACGCACCGGATCCGTCGCTGCTGGGAGCCGACAAGTTCAGTGTCCGGGAAGCCTGGTCGGCGATCGTTGCAGTCGGCCTTCGCCCCTGCTCCGGGGCGCTGCTCGTCATGACCTTTTCGCTGCTGAACGGACTCTATCTCGGCGGCATTCTTTCCGTGCTCGCCATGTCCCTCGGCACGGCGATTACGGTCGCGATCCTCGCAATCATTGCGGTCACCGCCAAGGGCACGGCCGTCCGCATCGCCGGCCGTGGCTCGGCAACGTCGATCTGGATCGGCAATGCCATCGAAATCCTGGGTGCCGTGCTGGTCATCTGCATGGGTGCACTGCTGCTCGGCGCATCGCTTCAGGGGTGAATGCTCAGCGGCCTTTATTACGCTGGTAGCGAGCGCGCAGCCAGAAAATCACAAAGAAACCAAGGAGCAGGATCGCGCCGACCGCGAAGGCAAGCGCCGGCGAGTAATTGCCGATCCAGAGAACGAGGGTCGGGAGGAAATAGATGACCAGGCCGGCACCCAGCAGAATGACGGCAGCAGCGATCGCCTGCGATCGGCTCTCCGGACTCATGCAAGCCTTTCCTTTTCAATGTCGGCGCGGATATCCTGCAGGCGGCGTCGCTGCTTGCCTTCGCCATCGAAGTTGTCCGGTGAAAGCCAGCTCTCGAAGGCCTCGTTGATCAGCGGCCACTCGCTATCGATCATGGAAAACCAAGCGGTGTCGCGGTTGCGGCGCTTGGAAAGCATGTGCTGGCGGAACACGCCTTCGAAAGTGAAGCCGTAGCGCGCAGCGGTTGTCTTGCTGGCCTCGTTGTTGTTGTCGCACTTCCATTCGTAGCGGCGGTAACCGAGGTCTTCGAAGACATGCTTGGCCATGAGGTAATGCGCTTCGGTCGAAAGCGGTGATCGCTTCATGTCCGCACCATGGGCGACGCCGCCGACTTCGACGACGCCGTTTGCCGGATCGGCGCGCATGTAATTGGCCATGCCGACGATCTTGCCTGTCGCATTGTCACGGAAGACATGCGTCAGCCAGCCGCCTTTCTTGGCGTTTTCGAGCCAGGCGGCGAAATCCTCGATCCCGTTGAAATCATCCTGCGCGAAGTAGAGGAGCAGCGGATTGATGCCCATGCCGCCGAGGCCATCCCAAAGCGCCTGAAGATGCTTCTCACGCACATAAGGCTCGACCGTTACATATCGTCCCTTCAGCGTCACATAGCCGGGCGCCGGCACCTTGAAATTCGATAGATCGCGCATGTCACTCCCCTCTTGTCGAAGAGTGGATAGGCCAGCCGCCTTTGAAAGGCAACCGGTCCCAATGTCACTGAGACAAGCTGATCTTGGCGGAGGAAACCGTTGCCTCGATATGATCTACAAGGGCGTCGGCAAGGCCGAGACGGCCGGCAAGGAGATCGAGATAGCCGCGCTCGGCGCGCGATTCCGGCTCGATCGTCAGGCGCGAGGCCGTATAGAGTTCGACCTTCTGCTCCTCGGTCCTCGCCGCCGCAACCAGCGCATCGAGATTGGTCGGAGAGCCAAGTTCGCGTTCGATGAAGGATGCGGCTTCGCCGGTGACATCGGCAACCTTCATCTTGTCCATGATGAGCGCTTGCTCGGCATCGTCGATATGCCCGTCGGCCTTGGCCGCGGCGATCATTGCGCGGATCAGCACGAGGGCGAACTCGTTGCTGCCAGCGGGCGATTCCGGCCCGAAGCCGGATTCGGCGGGAGCCGACAATACGATCGGTGTCGAAGGCGAAGCCGAATCTGAAGGCTTGGCCGGCGCCTGACCTTCCTTGTAATTCTGATAGGCCTGGTAGCCAAGGCCGGCGATGGCAGCCAGCCCCCCGATCGTCAGCGCATTGCTCGCGATACCGCGGCCCGTCTTCGTTCCAAGAAGTACGGTTGCCAATGCTCCAGCCTTCCACGGATTGTCCTTGGCCAACTGGACGGCATCGCCTGCCCGGTCGCGGACGGTACCGCCGACGCCCGGAATTTGCGATCCTAGAAACTGGTCAAGAAGCTTTTTCGCGTCGAACATCCCTCGTCATCTCCCATTAGCGCCAGAGATGAAGATAGGAGGTCAGGCAGCAAATACAAATGCCGTCGGAAACCGCCGGCATCCCGGATTGAGGAAAAAATATCAGGCCTTCAATGCCGCCGCTTCGGAAGCGAGCTTCGTAATACCTGCCCAATCGCCTGCAGCAACGAGTTCCTTGGGGGCGACCCAGGAACCGCCGACGCAGACGACGTTTGGCAGCGACAGGTAATCATTGGCATTCTTCAGCGAAATGCCGCCAGTCGGGCAGAAGAGCGTGCCGGCAAGCGGTGAGGAGAGCGCCTTGAGATATGCGGCTCCGCCCGCCTGTTCGGCCGGGAAGAACTTCAGCACCTGATAGCCCTCTTCGCGAAGCGCCATGACTTCGCTTACCGTTGCAGCGCCCGGCAGCAGCGGAACCGGCGACTGCGCCGCAGCGTCGAGCAGCTCCTGCGTGGCGCCCGGGCTGACGATGAACTTCGAGCCCGCGGCAACGGCCGCCTCCCAGTGCTGCGCGTTCAGGATCGTACCCGCGCCGACTTCAGCCCCTTCGACTTCTTCCGCGACAGCGCGCACCGCATCGAGCGCCGCGGGCGTGCGCATCGTGATTTCGATTGCCTTCAGCCCACCAGCGACCAGCGCGCGCGCCAGCGAAACGCCGGACTTCACGTCGTCCACGATGAGCACCGGAACGACTGGCTGAAGTTTGAGGATGGAAAGGAGCTTTTCTGTCTTCTCGCCCATGGCCGGATGGTTCCTTTAAACGATTGAATTCGGGTTCCGAATACCCCCAGGAGCCATCGTTGTCGAGACAAATCGACCTCGGCAACAACACGGGTATCGCCACCGGGAAAATTACGCTACGGTACCTTCATCGTCACAAAAGGTTCACTGATATGGCGAAAGAGATCGAGCGGAAGTTTCTAGTACGCAACGACGGCTGGCATTCAAAGGCCGAGACGAGATCGATCCTCAGGCAGGGTTACATCGCCTCGACGGACGATCGTTCTGTGCGGGTGCGCATTCTCGATGGAAAAAGCGCAAGATTGACGGTCAAGATCGGCCGCAGCACGGTTACCCGCGACGAATTCGAGTACGATATTCCCGTTTCCGATGCCGAGGAGCTGCTGCAAAGCGCCATCGGTTTGGTGATAGAAAAGACGCGCTACCGCGTGCCGCATGCAGGCTTCGTCTGGGAAGTCGACGTCTTTTCCGGTGCGCATCGCGGCCTCGTGATTGCGGAAGTGGAAATGAAGTCCGAAAAGGACGATCCCTCCCATCCCGCTTGGCTCGGACGCGAAGTTTCCGGCGATTTCCGCTACTCCAACCAAGCACTCGCGACCGAATTCGAGTACGATCAGGATGCCCTTTCGCATACGGCCTGACGCCGACTTCACCGATGAATTCCGCGATGCCGCCGGCAGGGAGCTGTGGCGGGCAATCGCCGCGCTCGAGCAGCAGCCGGATGGCGCAGATGAGGCCATCCATGACTTCCGTAAGAATCTCAAGAAAGTGCGCTCGCTCTACCGCCTCGTCGCCCGCGAGGTTCCCGATTTTCAGAAGCGCGAAAATGCGCGGCTCAGGGATTCAGCAAGATCGCTCTCCGCGATTCGCGACGCTGCCGCGCTGATCGGAACCGTGGAGTATCTGAAGGAGAAGGCGCGCAGTGCAGAGGAGGCCAAAGCGCTCGGCCGCACCGTCGCCATCCTCGAAGCGCGGCGGGACTGGATGGCCGAGGCCGAAAGCGGCCTCGAGCAGAAGCTGCAGGAAACGGCGGATGTTCTGAAAGGGGCACTCGCCGCGCTCGACGACGTGTCCTTTAGCGGAAGCGGCAAGAAGGCTATCCGCCTTGTCGGCAAGGGCTGGCGTAGAACGGCCAGAAAAGCCCGTGCCGCAATTGCGAGATGTCACGACGAAGCATCCGCCGAAGCCTTTCACGAATTGCGTAAGCGCACGCAGGATTTTCGTGCTTATCACCGACTGCTGACGCCGCTTTGGCCGGCTGCCATGAAGGCGAGGCGCGCAGACGCGAAGGAACTTGTCGATATCCTCGGCCATGTGCACGACCTTGCAGTGCTCGGCGCGCTGGTCGAAGCCGAGCCGCAGCTTTTTACACGAGACGACGACCTGTCGCGCCTGCTGGACAGCATCGCCCATCGCCAGCAGGAGGACAGGCGCGAGTCACTGGTGAAAGCAGAGGCAGTCTTTGCCGGCAAGCCGGCCAAGGAAGCAAAGCACATTGAAGTGCTCTGGCGCGCCGCGGCGTGAAGCGAGGGGGCTTCCGCCCGCGGCGCCGAAGGAGATTGCGCCGCGAGACCATATTCTGTATTTCAGCGCCCATGACCGGCAGCATCAATCACACCAGTCCGTTCCTCGTGGCGGCGCTTTATCATTTTGTATCCGTGCCTCGCTTCGAGAGCCTGCGTGAGCCTTTGGAGGCGCTTTGCGAGGAAAGCGGCGTGAAGGGCACGCTGCTTCTGGCGCATGAAGGCATCAACGGGACGATCGCTGGGCCGGATGCCGGCATCAATACAGTGCTCGCCTATCTGCGGGCGCAGCCGGAATTTTCAGCGCTGGAGCACAAGGAAAGCCGTGCGTCCAAGATGCCGTTCCTGCGCATGAAGGTGAAGCTGAAGAAAGAGATCGTGACGATGGGTGTCGAAGATGTCGACCCCAACAAGGTCGTCGGCACCTATGTGACGCCGCAGGATTGGAATGCGCTGATCTCCGATCCCGACACGATCGTCATCGACACGCGCAACGACTACGAAACGGCGATCGGCACCTTCCGCGGCGCCGTTGACCCGAAGACGAAGACCTTTCGCGAATTTCCCGAATGGGTGCGTCAGAACCCCGGCCTGCATAACAAGCCAAAGATCGCCATGTATTGCACCGGAGGCATCCGCTGCGAAAAGGCGACAGCCTTCATGAAGGAGCAGGGTTTTGACGAGGTGTATCACCTCAAGGGTGGAATTCTGAAATATCTGGAAGAAGTTCCGCAGGAAGAAAGCCTATGGGACGGCGCCTGCTTCGTCTTCGACGAGCGCGTTTCGGTCGAGCACGGATTGAAGGAAGGCGAGCACAAGCTTTGTCATGCCTGCCGCAATCCGATCACGGTCGAGGAAGTCAGTTCGTCTCTCTATGAAGAGGGCGTCTCCTGCAGCAACTGCTATCACAGGCGCACGGAAGACGACCGGCTGCGCTACCGCCAGCGGCAGCATCAGATCGCGCTCGCCAGAAAGCGCGGCCAGAAGCACATCGGGACTTAAGCGGCGCTTGTCGCGCGCCCCAAACGGTCGGGCCGACGGCCTTCTTCCAGCATTTCGGTGATCCTGTCCGCCGGCACCGGCTTACTGAAGAAAAAGCCCTGCAGGCTATCACAGCCGAAGAGACGGACGGCAAGCGCCTGCTCTTCCGTCTCGATGCCCTCGGCGGTCACCGGAATGTTGAGTGAACGGGCCAGGGCAACCGTCGCCTGCAGCATCTCGCGCTGGCTGTCGCTTTCGGTAACGCCCTGGACCAGCGAACGGTCGATCTTGATGCGGTCGAAACCGAACTGGCGCAGATAGCCGATCGATGAAAAGCCCGAACCGAAATCATCGAGCGCAATCTTGAGGCCGAGCGTCTTCAGCCGCTCGATGGACTGGCGTGTGCGCTGCGGGTTCTGGATCATATAGCCTTCAGTGATCTCCAGCGTCACGCGCTCTGCCTCGATGCCCGTCTGTTTAAGGACATAGCGCACGTAGTCAGCAAAGGCCGGGTTGCGGAACTGACCGGGGGAAACGTTTACGGCCACACGCAGTTCCGGCCATTGCTTGGCGGTCTCGCAAGCCTTGCGCAGCACGAAGAGACCGAGGGCCTCGATAAGTCCGCTGGTTTCCGCGATCGGAATGAATATCTCCGGCGAGACCGGGCCATGGCCGGGGCGATTCCAACGCACCAGGGCTTCGACGCCATACATCTCGTGTGTGGATGCATCGATCAGCGGCTGATACACGAGTGTCAGATCGCCGGTGTCGATCGCCGTGCGCAGGTCGAGTTCGAGCGCATTGCGCTCCTCCCGGTCGGCATCCATGAGTGGATCGTAAAGCGTCATGCGCGCCCGGCCGGCTTCCTTTGCCTTGTACATCGCCAGATCGGCACGGCGGACCAATTCTTCGCGGCCAATCGCGCCGGCCGCAGACATCGCGATGCCGATGCTGGCTCCTACGACGACAACCCGACGGCCAATTTCCAGTGGTTCGGCCAGGAAATCGAGAATCTGTTCCGAAAGCTGGAGAGCATCGGCGTTGCCGCCGTCGGACAGGAAAGCAATTGCGAATTCATCACCGCCGATGCGAGCCAGAACCGCGCCTTCAGGTATCAGCATCCTGAGGCCCGCAGCAACCGCGCGGATCAACTGGTCGCCGGTGCCGTGGCCATAGCTGTCGTTGACTTCCTTGAACCCGTCAAGATCAAGATAGAGAAGCAATACGCTCTTGCCGGTCTGCTTCGCCTCGGCAACGATCTCGTCGACGGCCAACCCGAGACCCTCGCGGTTCGAGAGCCCGCTCAGGCGATCGCGGAGCGCGTCCTCGCGAGCGCTGATTTCCTCCGCCTTGAGGCGGCGTCCGGCGAGCCAACCAATGACGAGCAGCACGGCAAAAAACAGCCCGACGAGACCGAGCGCCTTGACAACCATCGGCCACACCTGTGCGTAGCCGATATCGCCCGGGGAGCGGGAAACCCAAACGAGTTTGCCGAGCGCCTCTCCCGCCGCATCATTGATTGCCACGGAATATTGCGCGTCGTACGTCGATGGCACCAGCTTCAAACCGGGGATGAGATAGGTCTCGCCGAGCGCTGCGATCTTTTTATCGGTCAGATGGCGCACAAGGATCAAGTAGCGGCGCTGATCGGCTGGCATATCCAGCGCACCGAATTTCCCCCGCACGAGTGCAAGGCCAACCATAGCAACTCCGCTCTTCGTACCGACGAAGCCGACGGCCTCTGGCGACTGCAGACCGGCCGTCTTCACGCTATCGAACAGCGCCCAGAGGGAGGGCGAGAAGAAATCGTTGAGCGCTTCCTTCATCGGCTGGCCGTTGCGATAGGCAATCAGCGGCTTCTTGTCTTCGCCAATGACGATCGTCATGTCGAAAAGCGGAGTGTCGGCGGACGCTTCACCGTAGTTGTCGATCGTCCAAGCCATCCCATCCGCAGAATAGACATTGGCCACGGCATCGTTCCATGTCGAATAGTCGTTGAGCGTGGCGCCAAGCTGCTCCTGGACTGTCTTGATCGCGCCTGTCGTCGTCTCCCGCGAACGCTCGTCATCAAGAACGTTGGCGTTCTCGGCCACATGTGACAGCGCCGTCAGCACCATGACGGTCACCACTGCTACGATGAGCGCAAAGGAAAACAGGACACCTACGACGGTCGTATGGCGGCCGATCCCCGAATACTGGCTTTTCTGCCCAAAGAACGCAGGCATACATTGATCCTCAACCCTCGGGGACCTTGCCAGCCAAGGTTTCAAAAACGGTTAAAGCCGCAGCACGAGAATTGCTCAGCATGACTTTTTCAAATACGAATCTTAAAAACGAAAAAAGACCCTTCCCGCCGAGCGGGAAGGGTCAGATCAAGCCGGAAATTTAATCTCTCGCTTACCAGCTGGCGATCACGGTACCCTTGAAGGTGTCGGCGATGAACTGCTTGACGGCATCGCTGTGATAGGACTCCACCAGAGTTTTGACCCAAGGCTGATCCTTGTCCTGACTACGCACCGCAATGACGTTTGCATAAGGAGACTTTTCGCTTTCGATGGCGATTGCATCCTTCTTGGGGTTGAGGCCAGCTTCCAGCGCGTAGTTGGTGTTGATGACAGCGGCATCGACATCATCCAGCGAGCGCGGCAGCTGGGCCGCATCGAGCTCGGCAAACTCGATGTTCTTCGGGTTTTCGGTAATGTCGGCCGGGGTCACCTTCAATCCGGCATCCGGCTTCACCTTGATCAGGCCCTTGGAGGCAAGGACCAGAAGAGCGCGGCCGCCATTGGTCGGGTCGTTCGGAATGCCGATCGTCGCGCCATCCTTCAGCTCGTCGAGGTTCTTCACCTTCTTGGAATAGACACCCATCGGGGTGGTAATGGTGAGGCCGACGCTGACGATGTCGAAGCCGCGGTCGGCAATCTGGTTGTCTAGATACGGCTGGTGCTGGAAGGAATTGGCATTAAGTTCGCCGTCGGCCAGCGCCTGGTTCGGAACCACATAGTCGGAGAATTCGAGGATCTCGATGTCCAGGCCCTTCTCGGCTGCGATTTCCTTGACCTTCTCCATGATCTGAGCGTGCTCACCGGAGGTCACGCCGACCTTGATGGTTTCCGCAAGCGCCGGGAAGGCGGCGAAGGCAGCGAGTGCGGCCGCGAGGATGAGCTTCTTCATGGATGTCTCCTTCATGTTATCGTTCAAACAGGTTGGCAAGCGGCCAGTCTTGGGAGGCTGGATTTCGGAAATCAGGTCTTACGGCTGCGCTTGTCGAAGCGGCGGGCGAGCGCATCGCCCGCGCTCTGGATGACCTGGACGAGCACGATCAGCACCACGACGACAGCAAGCATCACTTCCGGCATGAAGCGCTGGTAGCCATAGCGGATGCCGAGGTCTCCGAGGCCGCCGCCGCCAACCGCGCCGACCATGGCGGAATAACCGACCAGGCTGACCAGCGTGATAGTGAGCGCCAGGGTAAGTCCTGGCTTGGCTTCGGCAAGCAGCACCTTGAAGACGATCTGCAGCGGTGTCGCGCCCATTGCGCGGGCAGCCTCGATCAAGCCCTTGTCCACCTCGCGGATCGCCGCCTCCGCAAGTCTTGCGACGAAGGGAATGGTCGCGATCGTGAGCGGCACGATCGCCGCATAGGTGCCGATCGAGGTGCCGGTGACGAGGCGAGTGAAGGGAATGATGGCCACGACGAGGATGATGAAGGGCGTCGA
This sequence comes from Rhizobium sp. SVR5-2C, assembly GCF_056755115.1. Classification (NCBI taxonomy): domain Bacteria; kingdom Pseudomonadati; phylum Pseudomonadota; class Alphaproteobacteria; order Hyphomicrobiales; family Rhizobiaceae; genus Rhizobium; species Rhizobium sp. SVR5-2C. Next base: position 15,710 of record NZ_JBNDHT010000063.1, read on the forward strand.
GCGCGCCGCGTTGACGATCACGCCAATGACGCGGTTGCTCACAGGGGCCGGGAAAAGCTCGCCCTTGCCGCTGGTCGCCAGAAATACGCCGATCGGCAGGCCGATCAGCGAGCCGACGAGGCCGGAGATGGCCACCATCTGCAGCGTCTGGAGAAGCGCCTTGTAGAGCAGGTTGAAGAGCATATCAGGCGACATAGCCGAGCACCTCCGCAATGAGGCCATTCATTTCGAAGAATTTGTCCGCTTTCGCGGTGGTCGCATCATCGGCCGAATAGGCGATGATGAGCGAGCCATAGGGCTCTCCGCCGATCTCATCGACCGTGCCGGCGATGATGTTGATATCCGAACCCAATGTTTGAATAAGCTGCGAGATCAGCGGCTGTTCCGCAGTCGCGCCGAAGAAAGTGACACGCACGGCAACGCGCCCGCCCGCTGCCTTTTGCGGCTGCAGGCTCGATGCGAGCGCTGTCGGAAGCTTCGAGCCTGGCAGGCCAGCAAGGAGCGCCCGCGTTGTCGGATGTTGCGGCTGTGTGAATACATCGAAGGTGCGGCCGCGCTCGACGATAACGCCCCGGTCGATTACGGCAACGTCGCTTGTAACGGCTTTGACAACTTCCATCTCGTGCGTGATCAGAAGCACGGTAAGGCCAAGCTCGGCATTGATGCGCTTCAGCAGCTCTAGGATCGACTGGGTGGTTTCCGGGTCGAGCGCCGAGGTCGCTTCGTCGGAAAGCAAGAGCTTCGGCTGCGTGGCAAGCGCGCGGGCGATACCAACGCGCTGCTTCTGGCCGCCGGAAAGTTCGGCCGGATAGCGATCGCGCTTGTCGGAAAGGCCAACGAGATCGAGCAGAGGCTCGACGCGCGCGCGGATGGCATCCCGCTTGAAACCGGCGATTTCCAGTGGCAGCGCGACATTCCCGTAGGCAGTGCGCGAAGAAAGCAGGTTGAAATGCTGGAAGATCATGCCAACCGAACGGCGGAGAGCCCGCAGGCCCGCCTCATCCAGATCGGGCACATTGACACCATCGACGATGACCTTGCCGCTTGTCGGGCGCTCCAGCCCATTGACGAGGCGGATCAGCGTCGACTTGCCGGCGCCGGAGCGGCCGATGATGCCGGTGATGGAGCCGCGCGCGACGGCGAAATCGACCGCGTCAACGGCGGTGAAGGATTTGCCTTCGGCGCCGAAGCGTTTCGATACATTCTCAAAGACAACGGCATTTGCAGCGGCGGCGGCGGGTTTGGGGTCGGGTTGCATCTATGCTCTCGAAGTTCAAAAAATCCTGTGCGCATCGAAGGGCCCAGGACAGGCGCATGAGTCAGGCCGGCATTCGGTAGCGCATTCGGAACAGAGAGGCAGTCTTTAACATTGCAAAACCGTAATGTTCAATTTCATCCACGCATGGCAGCCATGCGCCGCGAAACGCCATACCTTATGGGCGGAATGATAGCGGATTAAACAGAGAGATTTTTTCTTTGAATTGAGTGCCGAAGAAAAAAGCGTCTCACTTCAGGAAAAACGCCGTTCAGGAGACGGTCGTCTCGATCGCTGCGCGGAAGGTATTCAGGGCAACAGCCAGAGTTCCATCTTTCGCCGCAGCCATCAGCGCCTCTCGTTGCGCATCTGGCGTCTTGCCGAGAACCGGGACTCTGAGGAAAGCCTGCGGAATGATCGCAAAGGACATCGTCGTCAGCACCTCTTGCAGCTGTGACAGTACGAATTCGCCGCGATGCGAAGTGTGAGCGAGCATCAGCGGCTTGAACGGCACCTCGTCACGGGAGACCAGCCAGTCCAGAGCATTCTTGAAGCCGCCTGGGATGCCATGCGCATATTCCGGACAGGCGACGATGACGCCATCTGCGGCGCGGACCTTCGTCGCAAACTCTTCGACGATCGCCGGCGTGCTCTCGCCTTCCCGATCAGGATTGAAGATCGGCAGGTCGCCGATCAGATCGCAGATTTCGATCGATATGCCCTCAGGCGCATGCCTGCTAAGGGCTTCCAGCAGCAGGCGGTTCGTCGAGGCCGGCCGCTGGCTGCCGCAAAGCGCATAGAGAAGGATCGGCTTTTCCATGCGGTCCGGCTTACGCCTTCGCTTCGATTCGCGCCATCGACAGTGCGGTCATGCCGTCTTGTGATTGCCCTTGGGAAACTGGCTCGCAAGCTTGCGATACCACTTGCCGCTCTTCTTGACCGTGCGCACCTGCGTTTCGTAATCGACATGAACCAGGCCGAAACGCATCTTGTAGCCCTCTGCCCACTCGAAATTGTCCATCAGGCTCCAGGCGAAATAGCCGCGCATCGGATAGCCGTCCTTGATGAGATCGGCGACGACGGCAAGGTGATCGCTGTAATAATCGAGGCGCGGCTGATCGTCGACCTCCCCATTGACGATGCCCATGTTGTAGCAGGCCCCGTTTTCGGTGATGTAGCATTCCGGGAGCTCGTAGCGGCGGTAGAGATCTTCGACGACATTCTTCAGGCCCGGCGCATAGACTTCCCAGCCGATGTCGGTCTTCACGTCGCTGACACGCGGCGCCTCAAGCGTCCAAGGAAAATCGCCGCTCCTGGCCGGATCGTCGGCAACGCGCAAAGGCGTGTAATAGTTGAGGCCCCACCAATCGAGCTTCTGGCTGATGATCTTCAAATCGCCGTCCTCGACGGCAGGCATGCGATCGCCGAGCGCTTCCACGAATTCCGGCGGATATTCGCCCTTGAAGACGGGATCGAAGAAGGCACCATTGTGGAATTGATGCGCCCGCTCGCCGGCGGCAAGGTCTGCCTCGCTCTGCGACCCTGGAATGACGGACATCGCGTTGAGTACCAGGCCCACCGGAACATTCGGCGCTTCGGACCGGACAGCCTCGACGGCGAGACCGTGCGCAAGGTTCATGGTGTGCATGGCATAAAGCGCCGCCTGCATATTACGTTCGCCCGGCGCATGGATGCCGTAAAGATGACTGAGCCAGACGATGCACCACGGCTCGTTGAACGTGGCCACGCTGTCGAGCCGGTCGCCGAGACGACGCATGACGGTCTGCGCGTAGCGCTGATAGGCGTAAGCCGTCGAACGCGCCGTCCAGCCGCCATCTCCCATCAAGGTCAATGGTAGGTCCCAATGATAGAGCGTCGCGAATGTCTTGATGCCGCGCGCCTTGCAGCCGTCGACCAGGCGATCGTAGAAATCGAGGCCTGCTTCGTTCACCGGTCCGGTGCCGTCGGGAATAATGCGCGGCCAGGCGATCGAAAAACGGTACGCCTTCACACCCATCGATTTGATGAGATCGAGGTCCTCATCGAGGCGGTTGTAGTGATCGCAGGCGACATCACCGTTCTGGCGGTTATAGACGCGCCCGGGCATGTTGCAGAAGGCGTCCCAGATGGACGGCTTGCGCCCATCGGCCTTGGAGGCGCCCTCGATCTGGAAGGCAGCCGTTGCAACGCCAAAGGTGAAATCGCCCGGAAAGCGAGCGGCAAGAAGCTTCGGATCGTACATCTGGAACCCCGTGGATTGCGGCATAGTGGCGGTTTAGCCAAGCATCGATGGCTTGTACAGACTAAACTGTAACGTTGCAGGTACACCATTCTCCGCTGGGCGCTCGGCGCCGTGGATCTGGCCGCGCCTCCAGCTATATCCGATAACGCTAATGTCAGCAGTCGTGATTTGTCATTCCGGCGACCGTCGATAGAGACGTCTCTGAATTCTTGGGGGATGAAAGGAATCCTATGCTCTCTTCGATCCATCTGGCGCAGCCCCATCTTCTCAGCGTGCTGCGCATCGTCTCGTCGCTTGTGCTCTTCAGCTACGGAACGCAGAAGATCCTGCATTTTCCGGCTGCAGCGAGCGTTCCACCGGTCGGCTCGCTCCCGTGGATCGCAGGGCTGCTGGAACTGACGCTGGGCTTCCTTGTGCTGGTCGGCTTCAAGACGCGCGTTGCAGCCTTCGTCCTCTCCGGCCTGATGGCCTTCGCCTATTTCATCGCGCATGCGTCGAAGAGCTTCTACCCGGCGCAGAACGGCGGCGTGGCCGCAATCCTCTTCTGCTTCCTATTCCTGTACTTCGTCGCGGCCGGTGCCGGCCCATTCAGCATCGATGCGCTGATGAGGCGAAAGCAAGTGGCCGCCTGAAACGGTCTCGCACGATCCGAGGCGGCAGATAGCTGCCGCTTCGATCATCCTAACGCCGAAGAACGGCATCAAAGCTTCTGCGGGCTGTCCTTCAGCTTCACGGCCATGGTGACAGTGCCGCGCACGATGATGTCGTTTCGCGAGCCGCGATTGAGATCCGCACTGCTCGTGAGATTGGTGATCTGGCAGCTCTCAGCCAGCGTCTCCAGAATGAGATCGCACTGCCCGCCAGCCATGACGTAGAACCCTTTCTGGGCCGCCTTGATCTGGTCGGCAAGTTCCTGCCCCGCGTCAACAGGAACCGACAGGGAGACAGTCGTCTGCACGTTGACCATTCCGGGAACGCGCTGGCCAGCATAGAAGTTGGGCACCCGATTGGGAACTTCCTGCGACAATGCCGGAAACGCTGCGAGCGCCAATGCACATGTCACTAGTCTGGCAGAAGATTTCATAGGGCCTCTCCATCCGGTTGCACCCACTTCTGCCACGGCGCTGTTAAACGATAATGAGCGCACTCCCTAAGATTGGAAAGAATGCGCCCAAAAGTTGCATCAATCAGTCGTTTGGCGCGAAGATCAGACCTTGACCCAGGCCCCGTTCCTCTTGGACGAAGCAACGCAGGCCTCGACGAACGCCACGCCCTTCACGCCGTCATCGACCGTCGGGTAGATGACGGCCTTGTCTACGGCCTTGCCTTTTTTCGCCGCGTGGATTGCGTGAGCGGCTTCCGTGTAGATAGTCGCAAAGGCTTCCAGATAGCCTTCCGGATGGCCCGATGGAACGCGCGAAACGCGGGCCGCAGCGGCCCCTGCTCCGGCACCGCCGCGGGTGATCAGCCGCTTCGGCTCGCCGAACGGCGTGAACCAGAGATAGTTCGGATCGGCCTGAACCCACTCGATACCACCCTTGGTGCCGTAAACACGGACCTTCAGACCGTTCTCATGACCGGGCGCCACCTGACTGCACCAGAGCATGCCCTTGGCCGGCTTTTCCGAACCTTTGGCCTTGAAGCGCAGCATCACGTGGGCGTTGTCGTCCAGCCGGCGGCCCGGAACAAAGCTGTCGAGGTCGGCCGCCAGACTGTCGAGTTCAAGGCCGCTGACGAAGCTGGCGAGGTTATAGGCATGCGTGCCGATATCGCCCGTCGAACCGCCGACGCCGGACTGCGCCGGGTCGGTGCGCCATGCGGCCTGCTTCTGGCCCGTCTGCTCGACCGCCTCGGTCAGCCAGTCCTGCGGATATTCCGCCTGCACGACGCGGATATCGCCAAGCTCGCCATTGGCAATCATTTCCCTGGCCTGACGCACCATCGGATAACCGGTGTAATTGTGCGTCAGCACGAAAAGCGCACCGCTTTCGTCGGCCACCTTTTTGAGCTTCTTCGCATCGGCCAGATTGGAGGTCAGCGGCTTGTCGCAGATGACATGGATGCCCCGCTTCAGAAATTCCTTGGCGGCGTCATAATGGACGTGGTTCGGCGTGACGATCGAGACCGCCTCGATGCCGTTCTTCAGCTTCGCTTCGCGGATCGCCATCTCGCGATAGCTGGAATAGGTGCGCGACGGGTCGAGGCCAAGCTCACGGCCCGATGCGACCGCCTTTTCCGGCGTGGAAGACAGTGCTCCCGCAACGAGTTCAAACTTGTCGTCGAGCCGGGCTGCCATGCGATGGACGGCCCCGATAAACGCGCCGGCACCACCGCCCACCATGCCGAGACGGATGCGCGGCTCGCGGGTCTGCTCGCTGGATGCTTCAATTGCCATGAGATTCCTCCAAAAAATGAGTGTTCAGCGACGGTTGCCAAGAATCCCTTCTCCCCAGCGGGGAGAAGGTGGCGGCAGCCGGATGAGGGGGCTGGCGGCAGAGGATGCCCTTCGCCATTCGCTCGGGCCTTGCTTCGCTCCGCCCCCTCATCTGTCCTTCGGACATCTTCTCCCCGCTGGGGAGAAGGGAAAGCCGCTTACGAAAGCCCGAGCATGCGGCGGTTGGCAGCCTGGTCCGTGCCGCTGCCCGCGAAATCGTCGAACGCCTTTTCCGTCACGCGGATGATATGTGCCTTGACGAATTCGGCCCCTTCGCGCGCACCGTCCTCCGGATGCTTCAGGGCGCATTCCCATTCGACCACCGCCCAGCCGTCGAAGTCGTTCGCGGTCATCTTCGAGAAGACGGCGCCGAAATCGACCTGGCCGTCGCCCAGCGACCGGAAGCGGCCGGCGCGCTCGACCCAGCCCTGATAACCGCCGTAGACGCCCTGCCGCCCCGTCGGATTGAACTCCGCATCCTTGACGTGGAACATCTTGATGCGGTCCTTGTAGATGTCGATGTTCTCGAGATAGTCGAGGCACTGCAGGACATAATGCGACGGGTCGTAGAGCATGTTGGCGCGCGGATGGTTTCCGACGCGCTCCAGGAACATCTCGTAGGTGACGCCGTCATGCAGGTCTTCACCGGGATGGATCTCGTAGCAGACATCGACGCCTTGAGCATCGGCGTGATCGAGGATCGGCTTCCAGCGGCGCGCAAGCTCGTCAAATGCGGTCTCGACGAGACCGGCCGGACGCTGCGGCCAGGGATAGATGAAGGGCCAGGCGAGCGCGCCGGAGAAGGTGGCATGCGCCTTGATACCGAGGTGCTTCGAGGCCGTCAGCGCCATCTTGACCTGCTCGACAGCCCACTCCTGCCGCGCCTTCGGATTACCGCGCACCTCGGGTGCGGCGAAACCGTCGAAGGCTTCGTCATAGGCCGGATGAACGGCGACGAGCTGGCCTTGCAGGTGCGTCGACAACTCGGTGATTTCCACGCCGTTCTCGCGCGCCTTGCCGGCGAATTCGTCGCAATAATCCTTGGAGCTTGCAGCCTTCTTCAGGTCGATCAGCTGGCCCGCCCAGGTCGGAACCTGCACGCCTTTGTAGCCGGTATCGGCGGCCCATTTGGTGATGGCATCCCATGAGTTGAAAGGCGCAACATCGCCCGCGAACTGCCCGAGGAACAAGCCCGGCCCTTTAATCGTCTTCATGTCAGAATCCTCCCTGATGTCGACCGTAAACGTTTATGGAGCCTTCTAGCATACCTTTCGGCGGAATAAGGCGCCTCCACGGGCTTACGGCCGATGTCGCTGAAAAGCTGAAAGTCAAGCAGTTGAAACTAATCATGCCTGTCCGGAAGCCGCAAGAGGTACGTGCCGCATTGCGGAAACTCCTGACGAACAGACAAAGAAAATGCGCCCATCCTGTCGGATGGGCGCACCGGGATCAAATGATCAGAACGGAGAATCCGGGAAGTAGAAGTCCTTGGCATTGTCCTTCGTGACAAGCGTCGCGTCGAGGACGAAGGTGCCGCGCACCGGAACCTGGCCGTAGAGGCCGGCAGCCGTCAGTTCCATGGCCGTACCGACCATTGCCGGCGGATAGAGAACATCGACCGGGATCAACTTGTCGCCGTCCATGACCTTCTTGACCATGTCCTTGGAGCCGGCGCCAGCGACGACATACTTGATGTCGGTCCGCTTGGCCTGCTCGATCGCCTGCAGCACGCCGACAGCCATGTCGTCATCCTGGCACCAGACCACATCGATCTTCGGATACTTCGTCAGATAGTCCTGCATGACCTTGAAGGCATCATCGCGGTTCCAGTTGCCGTACTGACGGTCGAGAACCTTGACCTTGGAGCCGGCAATGCCCTTGTCGAAGCCGTCCTGGCGCTGCTGGTCGATCGGGATCGGCAGACCGCGGATGACAACGACTTCGGCGTCCGGCGTCTGCGCAGCAATGTACTTGCCGGCGACTTCGCCGAGCGCCGGGTTGTTTCCAGCAACGTAAAGGTCGCGGACGGAGTCGTCGTTGGTCGACGGCGCGCGGTCGACGAGAGCGACGTACTTGCCCTTGCCCTTGACTTCCTTGATGGCGTTGACGAGCGGATCCGGATCCGACGGCAGGATGACGAGGGCATCGATGCCCTGCGTGTCAAGATCCTGCACCGCGTTCGCCTGGCTGGCGGCGTCCGGCGAGGTCTTGACGATGACGTTCAGGCCCGGATGCTGTTCCATCAGCTTCTTGGCGATGCGTTCGGCATGAAACACGACGCCCGAGGTCCAACCATGGTCGGCGGCCGGAATGGACACGCCGATGGTAAACTTCTTATCCTGTGCGTATGCGGTACCCGCCAGAGTGATGGCCGCAACCGCAAGACCCAACATGAGTTTGCGCATTCTATTTCCTCCCAATAAACGTCAGGGACTTTTCCTACCGTCAACCGGACGCCCTGTGATCCCGGCTAATTTCTGGAGCCGATCCGCTATGATTTGCGGACCAGCGAGCGCTGCACCAGCATGGCGATGATGATGATCGCACCCTGGATCGCACCGATGAGATATTCGCTGATGAAGTTCGACAGCAGCATGATGTTGCCGACGAGCTCGAGAATGAAGGCACCGCAAATCGTGCCCCAGACACGACCGGCACCGCCCTTCAGCGCCGTGCCGCCAACGACGACAGCGGTGATAGCCTGCAGCTCCCACAGGATGCCGGTCGTTGCCGAGGTCGAGCCCAGGCGTGGCACATAAAGCAGCACGGCGATGGCGACACAGAGCCCCTGGATGACGAAGGCGATGGTGCGCACGCGATTGACCGCAATGCCGGAATAGCGCGCGACATCGCTGTTGGAACCGACCGCGACGACATGCCGGCCGTAGCGCGTACGATAAAGGATGAAGGCCGCAACGGCCGTGACCGCCAGGATTACGACGATCGGCACCGGCACGCCGAGAATGCTGCCAAAATAGGCTGGACGGTAAAGCGTCTGAATGTCGGGCGAGCGCAGCGTAATCGCCCCGCCCTGCGAGAGCCAGGTTGTCAGGCCGCGATAAATACCCATGGTGCCGAGAGTGGCAATGAAAGGCTCGATCCTGCCGACCGTGGTGATCAGACCATTGGCAAGTCCGCAGAGCGCGCCGGCAACGAGCGTGAATAGGAGCGCAGCGGCCAGCATCAACGTCGGATCGGCAATCACACCGGAATTCATCAACAGGATCATCAGACTGGCGACGAAGGCCACCATCGAGCCAACGGAAAGGTCGAGATCCCCCGCAGAAATGACGAAGGTGGCGCCGACAGCAATGATGGCGATGAAGGCGCAGCGCGTCGCGACATTTGCAAGGTTGGTGATGCCGATGAAGTTCGGATTGACCAGCGCGCCCACGATCAGCAGCAATATCAGGGCTGCAAAAGGCGCAATGGCCCGCAGGTCGATATCCCGCCAGGGCCGACGCCTGATCTCCCTGGTCTCCTCGTTCACACTCGTCTCCAAACCAACCTCCCGCCCGCAAATTCGATGGGCATCATATGTGCGCGGCGCGCCAAGCGCGGCCGCCTTCCCCGCCAGCGTCAGGCGGCTTTCTTCTTCAATCCGGCGGCGTAGCGCATGATCTCCTGTTCGGAGATCTCGTCGCCCTCGAGCACGCCGACGATCCGTCCCTCACGCATCACGACGACCCGCGTGCAGAGGCCGATCACCTCAGGCATCTCCGAAGAGACGACGATGATCGACCGTCCGTCGCGCGCCAGCGCCGAGATGAAATGATAAATCTGCTGCTTGGTGCCGACATCGATGCCGCGCGTCGGCTCGTCGATGATGATGATTTCGGGCTCGGTCTCCATGACCTTGGCAAGCAGCAGCTTCTGCTGGTTGCCGCCCGACATACGGCCGGCGACGATATTGGTATCGCGAACGCGGATATCGAAGCGCCGCCGCGCCTTGGCGAGCGCCTTCGCCTCGCTGCTCGGGCTGAGATAGCCGTGCCGCGAATGCTGGCCGAGCGACTGTAGCGTCAGATTGGTCATCATGCCGGAGCGCAGGAGCAGGCCCTTCGACTTGCGATCCTTCGTCATGTAGGCAAGCCCGGCGCGATTGGCGGCATGCACATCGCCCGACGGAACCGATTCACCGCGAATGTGGACCTCTCCCGAAGCACGGCTGCGAAGCCCGGCGATCGCCTCCATCAGCTCCGTACGACCGGAGCCGATCATGCCTGAAAAACCGATGATCTCGCCCTTGCGAACCTCGAAACTGGCATCCTGAACATAACCCGTCGACACGCTTTCGACCCGAAGGACGACTTCCTCGTCGACGTTGGGCTCCACCTTGGTGGGATAGAGACTTGAAAGCTCGCGCCCGACCATCAGCTGGGCAATCGACTCGCCGTCGAGCATCGAGGTGGGGGCCGTCTTGACCCACTGACCATCGCGCAGCACGGTCACGCGGTCGGTGATTTCCATCACCTCGTCGAGCTTATGAGACACGAAGATGAAGCTCGTGCCCGCGTCGCGCAGCTTGCGCACCTGCCGGAACAGGAAATTCGTCTCTTCGCGCGACAGCACCGCCGTCGGCTCGTCCATAATGACGACGCGCGCATCGCGGCTGATTGCCTTGGCGATTTCCACCATCTGTTTGTCCGCGATCGACAATGTGCCGATGATGGCATTCTCGTCGACGTGCGAACCCAGGAGATCGAGTGCCTTGCGGGTCTCGGCGCGCATGTATTTGCGGTCGAGCACGCCGAAACGCGTGACTTCGCGGCCTAGAAAAAGGCTCTCTGTGACCGTCAGATGTTCGGCGAGATTGAATTCCTGATGGATGAGAACGATGCCCAGCGCTTCGGCCGCGCCGTTGGCCGGCAGCACGACCGGCTTGCCGTCGAGCAAGATCTCACCCGAGCTTGGCTGCTCGAAGCCGGACATAACCTTGACCAACGTCGACTTGCCCGCGCCGTTTTCACCCATCAAAGCATGGATTTCGCCGGCGCGTAGATCGAAATTGACACTGAAGAGGACTTGCACGCCGCTGAACGACTTGCAGATGCGCCGCGCGGACAACACCACAGGCGCGGCGTCGACTGGATCCACACTCATTGATTGGCTTCCTCCCCTGCGGCTCCCATCCGCTTAAGGCCATATGTAAACCTTTACACGACGTATGTAAAGGTTTACATCATTGTTGCACACAGATCTGCCGGCCCCGGCGTTTGACCTCCCGGCAAGTCTGTGTAGTGTCGCGGCGAAGGCATCCCAAGGCAGGACGCAGTGTCGAATTCCACGCCCGCAACCATAGAAGACGTCGCTCGGATCGCCGAGGTTTCGATCGCGACGGTATCGCGGGCAATCCACATGCCGGAAAAGGTCGCGAACTCGACACGCCTGAAAGTCAATCAGGCGATCGCTATCACTGGCTACACCACGAATGCCATGGCCCGCAGCCTGCGGCTCGGCCGGTCGAACATGATTCTCGTGGTCGCCCCAGATATCGGTGATCCGAATTTCTCCAACATTCTCGTCGGCCTTGAGAATGAAGCCCGCGCCCATGGCTACGGCATCCTGATCGGCCATACGCAGAACGATGCCCAGCGCGGTCTCGAATATCTGAAATTCCTGAATTCCAACCAGGCCGCCGGTCTGATCCTCTTTACCGGCATCCTGCCTTTCGGCCATCAGACGATGACCGCCCGTCTGCCGCCAAGCGTCGGCGTCTTCGAACCGGTTTTCAATGGCGGCATCCCCTATGTCGGCGTCGACGATGTGGAAGGCGCTAGAAAGGCGGTCGATTTGCTGCTTGCCGAGGGCCACCGCAACATTGCCTTCATCGGCGATTCGCGTACACGCCTTGCCTATAGCAGGCGGCGTCAGGGCTATGACGCCGGGCTCGATGCAGCAGGCGTCGCACCCGATATGCGCATCATCCTCGAAGGCGACGGGACGCTGGAAAGCGGCCGCCACGCTGTCGAGCAGCTTTTCATGCGCGACACGCTGCCGACCGCCTTCATGTGTGTGAACGACCAGACGGCGATCGGCGTGATGATTGGCCTCGGCGCCCGCGGCTACGACATTCCGACCGACTTCTCCGTGACCGGCTTCGACGATGTGCCACAGGCCGTCTTCATGTCGCCGCCGCTCACCACCATCCGCCAGCCGCGAACCGCGATCGGCAAGCAGGCCATGGCGCTACTTCTGGAATTTCTCTCCGACGGCCAGCCGGCGGAGACCGAAATCCTGCTGCGGCCGGATCTTGTGGTGCGCAATTCGGTCGGCGCACCGTCGCGGCGATGGACGAAACGCTGACATCGGCTAGCGGGATAGTCCCGGCGCGAGTAGCACCCGCGATGCATTTATTTCACCCGCTTGAATGTCCACTTCACGACCTATTCGCCGCTTCGCTTCAGCGAAAAGCCGGGAAGCCTTTGCTTCCCGACCCTCTCCCATTAACCGCCGATCAAACGTAGCGGTTGACGATATTTTCCAGAAGTTCCTGCTTGCCGGACTTCGGCTGCGGATTGACGTCTTTGCTTTCAACCCAATGGGCAATCTGTTCGAGCGAGTATTCGCCGCGGAAGAGCTTCTGGCCTTCAGCCGAATCCCAGCCGGCATAGCGGTCGGCAAGCGGCTTCGAAAGGGCCTTGTGCTCGACCATCTTGGCGGCGGCCTTAAGCCCGCGGGCGCAGCAATCCATGCCGCCGATGTGGCCGATCAGCAGATCTGCCGGATCGAGCGACTGGCGGCGCAGCTTCGCATCAAAGTTCGTGCCGCCAGTGGTGAAACCGCCGTTCTGCAGGACCTGGTAGTAGGCGAGCGCCATTTCCGGCACGTTGTTCGGGAACTGGTCGGTATCCCAGCCGGACTGATAGTCGTTGCGGTTCATGTCGATCGAGCCGAAGATGCCGAGCGCGCCGGCGAGCGCCAGCTCGTGCTCGAAGGAATGGCCGGCGAGGATCGCGTGGCCCTGCTCGATGTTAACCTTCACCTCGTTTTCGAGGCCGTGCTTCTTGAGGAAGCCGTAAACGGTCGCGACATCGTAGTCGTACTGGTGCTTGGTCGGCTCCTGCGGCTTCGGCTCGATGAGGATCGTGCCCTTGAAGCCGATCTTGTGCTTATACTCGACGACGAGGTTGAGGAACCGGCCGAGCTGATCGAGTTCGCGCTTCATGTCGGTGTTGAGCAGGGTCTCGTAACCTTCGCGGCCACCCCACAGAACGTAGTTCTGGCCGCCGAGCTTCTGCGTGGCGTCGATGCAGGTCTTCACGGTTGCTGCGGCGAAAGCAAAGACGTCCGGATCCGGGTTGGTGGCCGCACCGCTCATGTAGCGGCGATTGGAGAAGAGGTTTGCCGTACCCCAGAGCAGTTTGACGCCGGTGGCGGCCTGCTTTTCCGCGAAGTAGTCGACGATCTCGTTCAGGTTCTTCGTGTTCTCGGCGAAGTTCTTGCCTTCCGGGCGCACGTCAGCGTCGTGGAAGCAGTAGAACGGCGTGCCGAGAAGTTGGAAGAATTCGAAGGCGACATCGGCCTTCAGCTTCGCCGCCTTCATCGTGTCTTCGAACCACGGGCGCAGGAAAGTCTGGCCACCGAACGGGTCGCCGCCCGGCCAGGTGAAGCTGTGCCAGTAGGCGACGGCAAAGCGGAGATGATCCTCCATGCGCTTGCCGAGGACGATCTCATCCGGCTGGTAGTAGCGGAAGGCCAGCGGGTTGGTGCTGTCCGGGCCTTCATATTTCACTTTCTGGATATCGCCGAAAAATCCGGTGCTCATGACCATGTCTCCTTGGGTTCAATTTGTTGTTCTGCCGTGCGGCGCCCCCTCATCCGCCTGCCGGCACCTTCTCCCCAACGGGGAGAAGAGACTCGCTGCAGTGTTGCGATCCCTTCAGAGGCAGACACTGCGGACTCCCCCTCTCCCCTCGGGGAGAGGGTAGGGTGAGGGGGTGGCCCAATTCCGTTCAGCCCGCCAGCGACCTGATCGCCGGGTAAAGCGCACGGTAGCGCTTGTAGGCATCCTCGTAGGCAGCGCTCAAAGCCGTGACCGGCTCGATCGTCCCTGTCGTCTTTGGCGGCGCGCAGACGACAACCGGATCGGCGCCGGTGGCGGCAATGAGGCCGAGACGGGCGGCACCGAAGGCCGCGCCGAAATCGCCGTCTGCCGGCAGGTCGACCGGAACACCGAGCGCAGTCGCAATCGAAGCAAGCCAATAGCGCGAGCGCGAGCCGCCGCCGATGGCAGTAACGCGTGAAATGTCGGTTCCGGCCGAACGCAGCGCCTCGAGATTGTCGCGGATGGCGAAGGACACACCTTCCAGCACCGCCTGCGTCAGCACCGCACGGCTGCTCTCGTGAGCAAGGCCGATGAAGGCGCCGCGGATGACGGCATCGTTGTGCGGCGTGCGCTCACCGGAAAGATACGGCAGGAAAGTGACGCCCGTCGGGGCCTTTAATGTCTCGCCGAGTTCAGTGGTCAGATCCGCCGCCGACTTGCCGGTGACGCCGGAATGCCAGTTCAGCGCATCGGTGGCCGCCAGGATGACGCCCATCTGGTGCCAGGTGTTCGGCAGCGCGTGGCAGAAGGCATGCACGGCACTTTCCGGCTTCGGCAAATAGGAGCCGTTCGCCGCGAACAGAACGCCGGACGTGCCCAGCGATACGAAGGCAGCACCGTGACTGACGGTGCCCATGCCGCAAGCCGAAGCCACATTGTCCCCCGCCCCGCCGGCCACAACCACACCGCCGGTGATGCCCCATTTGGCGGCGAGTTCAGCGCGCAGCTTGCCTGCCTGCTCCGTGCCTTCGACAAGCGTCGGCATCTGCTTTTCGTCGAGATTCGTGGCGGCAAGCAGTTCGGGTGACCATTTGCGTTTGCCCGTATCGAGCCAGGACGTGCCCGCCGAATCCGACATTTCCGACATGTGCTCGCCGGTCAGCCAGAGACGCAGGTAATCCTTCGGCAGCAGCACCCAGCGAATCTTGGCGAATATTTCCGGCTCGTTCTTGGCGACCCAAGCGAGTTTAGGCGCCGTGAACCCGGGAAAAACGATATTGCCGGTGAGCTTGCGGAATTTTGCATCGGCATCGAGTGCTGCCGCTTCGCGATAGCTGCGGGTATCGTTCCAAAGAATGCAGGGGCGCAGCACTTTGTCGTCAGCGTCGAGCAGCGTCGCACCGTGCATCTGGCCCGAAAGACCGATGCCCTTGACCGCTGCAAGCTCCTTCGGATGCTTCGCTTTCAGACCTGCAACCGCTTCCTCCGTCGCCCGGATCCAATGCGAGGGTTCCTGCTCAGACCAGCCCGAATGCGGGCGGGAGACGTCCAGCGCACCGTTCGCCGAACCGATGATCTTCTGATCACCGTCGATGAGCATTGCCTTGATGCCCGAGGTTCCAAGATCGAGACCCAGATACATGTCATTCTCCCTTGCCGTTACGGCAGATTATCCTTCAGGAATATGTCCAGACGGATGCGCTCCTGCGCGTCGATGACGGCGAGGCCGTCGGCCTTGGCCTTGAGAACCCGGATGGCGCTGCGCACTTCGTGGCCGGCGTCCTGATTGAGCACCGCATCGATCGTGCCGTCGATCAGCGCGGCGCGTGTATGGCCCGTCAATTCATGGGCGACGACCGTCACGCGCCGGTCCGCGCCCTTGCCCTTGAGCGCCTTGATGAGACCGCGGTTGCCGGCGCCCAGGCTGTAGACGCCGATCACCCGTTGATGCCTGGACAGCGCATCGGCGACCAGCATATGCGCCATCTCCGGATCGTCGCGCCCTTCCAGGACCGGCAAAATGGAAAGTTTCGGAAACTCCTGCGCCATCAATGCCGCAAAGCCTTCAAGCCGCTCGCGATGATCACGCACCAACATGGATCCGGCGAGCACAGCCACCTCACCTTCGGCATCGCCGAGGAAACGACCAAGCAGACGCGCCGCTGTTCTCCCTGCGGCGATGTTGTCGACGCCGGCATAGTGATGGCGGCGCGACCCGGTGAGGTCCGAAACCAGCGTCACCACGGGAATGCCATCATCCACCAGCTTGTCGACTGCGGCGATCACTTCCGGTGCGTCGGTGGCGACAAGGGCAATCCCGGCGGGGCGTTCGTCCGCAAGTCTATCCAGCGCCGCCACCAGAGCGATCGGGTTGAAGGCTGCAACTTCAACCGTCCCGATGTCGGTACGTTCGACCGGCGAGCGTTTGATCGCCTCCCGGATTTCGGCGTGCAAGCCGTGCATAAAGGAATTGTCCGAAGAGGGCAGGATGAAGACCAGCGGATAGGTGCGGCCCTTTGCAAGGTTGGCGGCCGCAACATCGCGGACATAGCCGATTTCGCGGATGGCCGTTTCGACCTTCTCACGCGTGATGCGGCGCACGCCGGGGCGCTGGTTCAGAACACGATCGACTGTTGCAAGACTGACCCCCGCCGCAGCGGCGATGTCGTGAACCGTAGGCCTCATCATCTCCTCCTGACGAGACCTTTAGCGCCAAATTTGATGTACGTAAATCAAAATCTTCGACCGGTGCCGATCCCTTATGCAGAACGACCGGCTTTGGTGTCCCAAGCCGGCCGTTACCTCATTTGCTCGAAGGGCTCAGTGGCCTCCGCCACCACCGCCGCCGCCACCTGGAGCCGCGGGCTTGCTGATCATCGCGACGCCAAAGATCATAGCCACGAAAAGCAAGGTGAGGAGCAGGAACACGTCGCTGAAGGAAAGGATGATTGCCTGCTTCGTCGCAAGACCGACCATCTGCTTGATCGCGACGGACGCGCCATCCATTCCATAGGAATTGAAGTTGGCGGCCATGTTGTTCATTTGGTCGATTGCGGTCGGATTGCCCCAGTCGAGGTTTTCACGCAGACGCTCGTAGTGGACGTCCTGACGGGTCGTGAGCAGGGTGTTGATCACCGCAAGACCAACGGCGCCGCCAAGGTTTCTCGTCAGATTGAAAAGCCCGGAGGCTCCCCGCATTCGGGCGGGCGGCATCGTGCCAAGGGCGATGTTGTTGATGGGCACCATGCACATCATCAGGCCGAAGCCGCGCAGAATCTGCGGGATGAAGAGCTCGTAGAAATCCCAGTCCGCCGTCAGATGCGTCATGATGAAAGTGCCGGCCCCGAAGCTGACAAAGCCGATCGCCATCATCAGGCGCAGGTCCATCTTCGTCGATAGCCGGCCGGCGATCGGCGCCGTGAAGAACATCGCCAGGCCGGAGACGAACATCGTCTCGCCGATCATCAGCGAATCATAGCCGCGGATGCGCCCGAGATAGACCGGGTAGACATAGGTCAGGCCATAAAGCCCGATGCCCATGACGAATGAGAACACCGAACCAAAGGCAAAATTCCGGTTGGTAAAGGCCCGAAGGTCGACGACAGGGAAATCGTTGGTGAAAGCGCGATAGAAGAAGACGATCGCACCGACGGCGGATGCCACGGCACCGGCGACGATATAGCTGTCCTCGAACCAGCCGTTCGAATTGCCTTCCTCCAGCACATATTCCAGCGCACCGAGGAAGACGCCCATGGAGATGAGGCCCCACCAGTCGAACTTCTTGAAGAGCGAGAGCTCCGGCTTGTCGAAGTCGATGAAATTCCAGGTGACCGCCGTGACGATGATGCCTGGAATGACGTTGACGAGGAATAGCCAGTGCCAGGAGAAAGCATGGCTGAGATAGCCGCCGACGGTCGGGCCGATTGTCGGCGCAAGAGTAGCGATCAGGCCGATGATCGGCGAGACGATGCTGCGCTTCGACGGCGGGAAAATGGTGAACGCGGCCGCGAACACCGATGGGATCATGCCGCCGCCGATAAAACCCTGGATGGCGCGGTAGACGATCATCTGATCGATGTTCGTCGCAGTCGCGCAGAGCACGCTCGACAGCGTGAAACCGGCCGCCGAAATCGCGAAAAGGTAACGCGTCGAGATGATACGCGCGAGCGTACCCGACAGTGGAATCATGATGACTTCGGCAATCAGATAGGATGTCTGCACCCAGCCGATCTCGTCCGACCCCGCGCTGAGGCCAGCCTGGATTTCCGCCAGCGATGCGGAGACGATCTGGATGTCGAGGATCGACATGAACATGCCGAGCACCATCGCGAAGAATGCAATGAGCTTGCGGGGATCCATGTGTTCCTCGGCGCGAGCGGCCGGAACGGTTCCTGCTGTTGCGGTCGTCGCGGCCATTGGCCCTACTCCGGCTGGCTGATCACTTGGCTGCCTGCTCCGCATCCGGCGCCGTGCGGGTATCGACGTCGACGACGACGCTCAGGCCCGCACGCAGGCGGCCACTGTCAAGCGCATCCTGAGGCAAGGCGATGCGGACCGGCACGCGCTGGATGATCTTGGTGAAGTTGCCCGTGGCATTTTCCGGCGGCAGCAGCGAGAACACAGAGCCGGATGCCGGCGAGATCGACTCGACGGTGCCGACGATCGGATGATTGTCGTAGGCATCGACATGAACGTTGACCTTCGAGCCGGGAACGAGATGCTGGATCTGCGTCTCCTTGAAGTTCGCGTCAATATAGAGCTGGCGAACCGGTACGAGCGCCATCAACCGCTGGCCGGGCGAAACGAGATCGCCTTCCTGAACCGAGCGGTTGCCAACGACCCCATCATACGGGGCCTTGAGGACCGTGAAAGACAGGTCGCGAGCGGCCTTGTCACGCGCCAGCTCGAGGGTGCGGACGGAGCCCTCGGCTTCCTTGCGCTGCGCTTCGAGGATGGTGATGTTGGCTTCGGCAGACTTGATGTTTGCGTCCCCGCCGATCAGATTGGCCTTGGCCTGATCAAGAGCAATATTGGCGTTATCAAGTTCGGCCGTCGTGCCGACCGACTTCGCCTGAAGGTCCGCCTGGCGCTTCTGAGTGATCGTGGCACCGCGAACTGCCGCATCGAGAGCAACCTTGGAAGCCTGCGCCTGAGCGAGCGCGGCCTTGGCGCCCTCGATCTGCGCATCGATGCGGCTCAGCGACAGCTTTTCGGTGGCGATCTGGGCTTCCGCCTGATCGAGCGCGTTCTGGTAGTCCCCGTTGTCCAGCGTGGCGAGCACATCGCCGGCCTTGACCTGCTGGTTGGCGACGACGTTCACCTTGGCGACATAGCCGGTGACCTTCGGCGAGATCGTCGCGATATCGCCTTCGATATAGGCGTCATCTGTCGAGACCATGAAGCGGCCGTTCGTCCACCACTCGTAGCCGTACCATCCGCCTCCCGCCAGGATGGCGAGCGCGATGATCGGCAGCACGAAACTCCGCCGTTTCTTCTTTTCCTCGGGCTTGCCCGCGGGCATCGCCTCTGCGGTCGGCAGCTGCGGCGTGTCGCGAGCCTCCGCGGCAGGGGCGTCCGCGGAGGCTGCTGCTTCCCGCTCGGCCACATCGGCTTCGGCGGAATCGCTGACAATCCGTGCTACGTTGGTCTTCTGACTGGACGACATTAGAAAGTCCGCATGGTTAGTGGCAATCGAACTGAACGGTTCGGTTCAGTTGACATAGAGCGTTTTTACAGTCATATCAAGCTATATCGAACCAGGCGGTTCGATTTTGTTAAAGAATCGTCGCAGTTGCGAACGTAGTTAAAAAGCAATGACCGAAGTATCGAAAGGTTCCGTCGTCGAAACCCATGCCACAAGCGGCAGATGGGCAGCAGGAGAGGATCCGGCAAAGCGCAGGCAGATCCTTGAAGGTGCAAAGCGTGTCTTTATGAAACTCGGCTTTGATGCCGCGAGCATGAACGACGTCACGCGCGAGGCGGGTGTTTCAAAGGGAACACTTTATGTCTACTTCGCCAACAAGGAAGAGCTGTTTGCGGCGATGATCGAAAGCGAGCGCGCCGCCTTTGTCGCCGCGCTGCGCGGGGCCCTCGAAGAGCATGACGACGTCGAAGAAGGCCTTTATGACTTTGGATTGAGCTTCATCTCCCATGTGACGGACGAGAAGGTCATTACCGCCATGCGCACCGTGCTTGGCGTACGCGAACGCATGCCCGTGCTCTGCCAGCGTTTCTTCAAGGGCCCGGAAAACCTGCGTACGGTCCTGCACGACTATCTGAAACGCTATGTGGACGCCGGAAAGCTGAAGATCGACGATCTCGATCTTGCCGCAGGGCAATTCCTTGATCTTGCGAGCGGCAGCTTCTTCAAATTCCGTCTCTTCGGCAGCATGCCCGAGCCGCCTTCCAAGCCCGAGATGGAGCGTGTTATCTCCGGCGCCATTCGCGTCTTCATGGCCGCCTACGGCGTTAGGCGGCACGACGCTTCCTGAGCGGGTGGCTCTCCGCCGGTCAAATGACAATTGCGACCGGTTTCGCGCTCGTTGAGAGCGCGACGCACGCTTTGATCCGCGCACCGGCACGCGCATCATGGAGAATGGTGAAGGAATAAAAGCTTCCCCGCTTTCGTATACTCCCCTGTGCGCTTGTTTCCTGGCGCCTTCACCTTACATTGCGGCGTCTTCGGCGCGAGGGGAAATAC
>NZ_JBNDHT010000064.1:0-36106 GCF_056755115.1 Rhizobium sp. SVR5-2C
GACGGTGGATATCTGTGATCAGAGGCCGCCAGCCGGTTACGATGATCGACGACTGGCGACCGCTCCCCTATTGGACCGCCGCGGCGCTATCAGGCGACAACTGGAATGCCGGTCAGTCGAGGAGATCGGGCCTTTGCCACTCCATCAGGATCGGGAGGTGTGACACGCTTAAGTTGGCGGTCGGACGCTCCGCCGTGCCTTGCATACGGGAGTAGAGGGAATTCGCCATTTTCGCCGTAGCGCTTTCCTTCTCCACCGATGCCCATAATTAAACAGAACGATTATGCGCCATGACGAAGGAGCTTGAGGCCGGTGGGCTTGTCTGTTCTGATCAGCATCCTGATCATCTTCCTCGTGAGCGTGCTGGCTGTTTATCTCATCAACCGTCTTCCGCTCGACGCCCGCACGCGGCAGCTTTTCCAAGCCATCGTGATCATTATCGGCATCGTTTATCTGCTCAGATATCTGGCAGTCTTCTAGTTAAACACGATATGCGCTCCCGACGAGGCTATTCCCGGCACCGGCGCGACAGTGGGCCGATGATGTCCTGCACGATCAAGAGGACCGGCCGCGCGGACTGTGCGACGTATTGACGTACAGGTATTCAACCTTCAGCTGCCCGACCTTCTTGCGCATCCTGTTCGGAGGCAAGGGAGTCCGGGTTCAGGAGGGAGACGCCCAACTCGCGCGAAGCGATCTCAGCCGGGGCCTTCTGGATCTGGATCGGCACGACGCAGACACGACCATTAGTTGAAATATATCTCTGACTGAACGTTTATGTTGACTGTTTACATCAGGTCTTTCAAAGCGCAATATAAAGGATGCGGATCGCTATTGGCTCCTGGTCGAGCGCGGGCCTAAAACGATCCCAATAATCAAGCTGATTTGAGGGAAAATCATGCACTCGATCAAGCTCTTGAACGGACAAAGCCCTACGCGGTAAGTCTAGTCGTTGGCTTATCACCGCCCCGATTATCAGCTTCAAATGCGGGAGGGATCACTATCATTAACAGCACTCTGGCGGCAGAGACGGCCAGAGTGGGCGGACTTGCCGGCGCTTGTTCAGGTGCGGCAGGACGCATTGCTCCTGCCAACAGCACGGATCTCGCAACGCTTAAGGACAATCGTGCGAAGACGCGAATGAACTCGTAGCAACAATCATGGCCGATTTCCAAGTTCCAGCCGACGCCCTGTGCAGGATCATCGTGAGTTGCAGTCGCTCACTATGAAGCTCTGCAGAGACCGCATAATAGCTAGGCCAATCAGAACGAAAATAGGAGATCGCTATGAAAAACCTCATCCCCGCTCGGTTCTACACTTACGACTTCGCGCGCCTGTTCGTATCGCTTGCGTTTGCGCTGGCGATTGCTGTGATAGTCTATTCGGTCCTGTTCGGAAACATCCTGTAGTCGTCTGATCATGCGTACGTCCGCTCTTAAGCAGGAGACATGCTGGACGGACAGTCGGGGGTACCGCGCCGTTGAATGAAGCGCTACATTAACCCGACATCAGCTTTTTCAGGCGCGTAAAATGGACCTGGCACCTGGTCGGGACTTTATCCATGACACAATCTCAGGCTTTAGCATTCGCCATTCTGATCGGCCTGATGGTCGCTTTCATATGGGGACGGCTCCGCTACGACCTCATTGCAGTTCTCGCGCTGCTTGCCGCAGTTTTCACCGGCATCGTGTCGCACAAGGCAGCGTTCGCCGGCTTCGGGGACGACATTGTCATCATTGTAGCCAGCGCGCTTGTCGTCAGCGCCGCGATTGAACGCAGTGGTGTCATAGAGGCATTCCTCCACCGCGTGGCGCCCAGCGTGACCTCTGTGCAGGGCCAGGTTGTTATCCTTGTGACGACCGTCGCGGTTCTCTCCGTCTTCGTCAAGAACATCGGCGCGCTGGCGATGATGATTCCAGTCGCATTCCAGATGGCGCGCCGGTCGAAAACTTCCCCTTCGTCTTTTCTCATGCCGATGGCGTTCGGTTCCTTGCTTGGCGGACTCGTGACCCTCGTCGGCACATCCCCAAACATCGTCGTCTCCCGGATGCGTGAGGAACTGACGGGCCGCCCTTTCAACATGTTCGATTTTACTCCTGTCGGCATAGGGCTTACCGCAGCGGGAGTCGTCTTTCTGGCAGTTGGCTACCGGCTGCTGCCCCAGGAGCGCAAGGCGATCGCGACAATGGAGAAGGCGCTGAACATCAAGGACTACATGACAGAGGCTCGCGTCACTGCAAAGTCGTCCGTC
Source organism: Rhizobium sp. SVR5-2C (assembly GCF_056755115.1). NCBI lineage: Bacteria > Pseudomonadati > Pseudomonadota > Alphaproteobacteria > Hyphomicrobiales > Rhizobiaceae > Rhizobium > Rhizobium sp. SVR5-2C. The sequence goes on from NZ_JBNDHT010000064.1 coordinate 2,252, forward strand.
ATCGGCAAGTCGATCGGTCAACTGACGATCCTGTTGGACGAGGAGGTCCTTGTCACTGGCCTCATTCGCAATCGGGTCGAACCGCTGATGCCACTCCCGGGAGTCATACTCCATCAAGGCGATATCGTTTTGTTGGAAGGAGACCCTCAGGCGCTCGAGCGAGGCATCAGTCGTGCGCGTCTGGAACTGGAGGGGCACGACCGCGTCACGGAAGCAAAGGGGGTCGACGAGGAGATCGCCGGAATCGAGGCGGTTATCGGCCCGAAATCAGTATTGATCGGGCAAACCGCCAAGCGTTTGGCCCTGCATGATCGCTTCAATATTAATCTCCTCGCAGTAAGCCGAAGCAGCGAGCGCTTCACCGAGCGATTGCGCGACATCATGTTAAGACCAGGCGACGTTCTCGTTTTGAAGGGCGATCTCGTGCTTCTCCCGGCCAGGCTGATGGAACTCGGTCTTCTTCCTTTGGTCGGGCGCGAAATCCGCTTGGGGACCCCCCGAAAAGGCCTGATTCCGGTGGTGGTCCTGGCTGGTGCTATGCTGCTAACGGCATTCGGCCTGGTGCCCGTGGCCACGGCCTTCTTTACGGCTGCTATTCTGACGGTACTGCTCGGTTCACTGTCGCTTCGGGAAGCTTACGAGGCTGTCGATTGGCCCATCTTGATAATGCTCGGCGCTCTCATTCCGGTCAGCGAATCGATCCGTTCGACCGGGGGTGCCGACCTTATCGCCGGCGGCCTCGCTCAACTCGCTACCACCTTGCCCCCCTATGGGGCCCTTGCAATGATTATGGTGGTCGCAATGGCAGCAACCCCGTTTCTGAACAATGCCGCCACGGTTCTCGTAGTCGCGCCCATTGCGGTTACCTTTGCTGAGCGCCTTGGCTACAATCCCGACGCTTTTCTGATGGCAGTCGCGGTGGGGGCGGCCTGCGATTTCCTTACGCCTGTTGGACACCAGTGCAACACTTTGGTGCTGGGTCCTGGCGGCTATCGCTTCGGCGACTATTGGAAACTGGGGCTACCGCTCTCGTTCATTGTGGTCTTGCTGGGCGTGCCTCTGATCCTGTTGTTTTGGCCGCCCCTTTAGCGCAAGCGTCGTTTCAATTCCGATTTCAGGTTCAACCGTGGCGTCTGTTTAAATTCTACCGTAGAGCAGAACATCGCCACGACGCCAATGCTGCCGTGCCGTAACGGAGCCATAGCCTCCGATATCGACGGCTAAAGCGTTACGATAACTGGCATTCTATGATTTCTAACGACTGAACGTATATTAGTTGAAACAAGCACGCCGCGCCGCTTCCAAGCAATCGTTTTCTGTGTGACTGCGATGCGATCGTGCATAAACTAAGAGTGAGGGCGCATCTCACGGGTGTCCCGGTTGTCGATGGAGTATTATCGCAAGGAACCGGAGAGGGTCATGATTCCTCTAAGTAGACTGGTCGAGCAGCTTCTGGGCGTCGGCGCACTTGTGCTGCTGGCGATTGGTTGCGCTCTCGTCCTTTGGCCCTTCCTGTCGGCAATAATGTGGGCCGCAGTGATTTGTTTCTCGACATGGCCTATCTACTGCCGATGTGAACGTGCTGTCGGAGGCAACCGGGCGGCTGCCGCCGCAGCTATGACGGTGCTGGTGGTCTCTGTTGTGGCCGCACCGCTTGCTTTCCTCGTGACAGCGCTCGCCGACGATATGAAGAATCTGGCCGAAGGAATAACGCGCGTGCTAGAGCAGGGTCCTTCCGCGCCCCCAAACTGGGTGAAAGGCCTGCCGATTGTCGGCGAGAGTGTGGCCGCCTACTGGGAAAACTTCTCGCACGACGCTCCCGCCTTTATCGTCGAGCTCAAAAAACTGACAGGCCCTGCGACGGATATTGCTCTTGCTGGCGGAGCAGCTTTCGGCATTGGCGTAATCGAACTCGCGCTAAGTATATTCATTACCTTTTTCCTGTTCCTGCACGGCCGACGCATGATCAGCTTCATGCGCCAAATCGGTGAGCGGATTGCTGGCACTCGGGCTAGAAGGTTGCTCACGGTCATTGGCATGACCGTGAAAGGTGTCGTTTACGGAATGATCGGAACGGCCCTCGCTCAAGGTCTCTTGGCCGGCATCGGCTTCTGGATCGCCGGCGTGCCGCAATCGCTATTGCTCGGCTGCCTGACGTTTTTGCTCTCGTTTGTGCCCGCAGGGCCGCCGTTCGTGTGGGGGCCTGTTGCGCTCTGGCTTCTCATTCAGGGATCTGTTTGGTGGGGGATCTTCATCGCTGCGTGGGGCCTGCTTCTCGTCAGCAGTATTGACAACTTCCTTCGACCATATCTGCTCAGCCAGAACATCAATCTGCCCGTGCTGCTCGGTCTATTCGGGCTCGTCGGCGGCGTTCTGGCCTTTGGATTCATCGGCCTCTTTCTGGGACCAACCCTATTGGCGGTGGCCTACAACCTCTTTCTCGAATGGGTCGCAGCGGAACTGGAAGAACGTGTGCAATCGGCGCCGTCTTCCGCGGCTAATCACTTCGAAGCCGATCCAAGGGAATTGAATTGACGGATCTTCGCTTCAGAAAAGGGACGGGCTCGGCAGATCCTCGCCAAGGGTTTCGGTATCGCTTCGCGCCGCTCCCTCCCGCCGCCGCTTTACAACGGGTTGGCTGCCAACGGTTTGATACGGTCTCTTGCTTTGCCGTCGGCGATATACTTGATCGATTGATCAAATTGCGCTTGCGCGATGTCTAAACGCAATGGCGGCGCCTCCGAATGAATGCCACTCTGGAAACCCGTGATGAGATATGTCGCCGCATCCTGCCTTTTCTGGGTGCAGGCGCTATCGAAGCCGAGCTGGCATCGATCCAGTGCTGATCGAGAAACAGAAAAACGCCCTCGAGCGCGAGGTGCTCGTCGGGAGCCTGACAATGTAGGTCACGCCGCCTGTCTTACGGCCTTGGCTGCGTCTCGGCAGCCTCCTTGGCAAGGCGTAGATCTTTCAAATAAGACGTCTTGGCGGCTCTGGCATGGTTTGCCGCGCGAATTAGAGCGGTTGCTACCCGATGGGTTTCCCCAGCCCTAGTTCTCTGAAGATCATCGCGTCGAACTTCATCCAACGAATCGAATTCGTTTCTTAGGCTTGCCAAATCATAAGGCGAGAATTGTCCGTTGTGTTTATAATTCGCAGGAAGGGACATAACCGTTCTCCGGTGCTTGGGGCGGGAGCTTTTGGCTCTCTACCGGAAGTGCCCGTATAGTCGACTCCCGACCTCATGATAATAGCCCTTTCCTCTCAGTAAGCAATCAACCGTTCACGCGAACATCCACGAGAATAGAAGACGCGAAGGGCATCTGCTTCAATAGAACGCCGCGATACGTCTGAAATTTCGAAATCCCTGCTTGATGCGGCTGACATGATCAGGACCCTGCACATCGTGCTGGACACGGCACCCAGATACCGACGAAGCTGTCGCCATAGGTCAGCGGAACAAACACCCCGCAGCGCCATTTCCCTTTTATCCAAAAAGGAGAGGGCATATGACCAACGACCCGAACAGCAATATCCCAACCCGCGATCCAGATGTGCTCACCACTTCGGAAGAATGGCGCCGTCTCTCGTTGTTTCGCTGGATCGCCGTTGTCGCGGTAATCGCCGTGGCTGCGTTCGCGGCCACCGTGTGGCTGGATGAGCCGGACACCGACCCGGCGACAACAGCCTCAACAACGAATTCCGAGCCAGCACCGGCACCGGCCAAGCCGATGACTCCGACCGACAATGCGACACCGGCACCCGCTACTCCTGCACAGGAGTAATGCTACGAAAGATCCCGCCTGGTGCCGGCTTCTTTTTGCCTTCGCACTTGAAGTTCACGTAAGAAGACGTCTTGACTTCAAAGCTGCTCAGCGGCCTCGACCATCAATTCGCGCATCTTTGCTGCAACGTCCTGCTCGCTGATGTTGTGACCTGCCCCTTGAAGATCCGATAGAGTTTTCGAGAGAACTCCAGCGTCCCCACCACCTTTGAGGCGGACATCAGCGATTTCATCGGCATAACCTGCAAAGTCATCCCAACCAATGAGGCCTGCGATCCACTTAGCCAAAAGCCTGTCGCGACGAAATTTGAGCTTGAGGGACCTCTCGGCCTCCTGGAAGTATTGATCTTCCATTGCCTTTTCGCGGTCTCTTAAATCGGCCATTCTCTTCCTCCTGCGGAACGATCTTTAAAGATCGGCAATATTTCCGCCGCTGAAGTAAGATAACATAAGTAGACGCTTTGTGCCGCCCTACGACACGGCGATCAGAACGTTGGTCAAGACTCGAAGAGACAAGCGAAGTTGCCAAAGAGATCCTTGAAACGGAACGCCTTCAACGGACGCGAGGACCGTTGGTTACGTGAGGCTCGACTTGCCGTGGGAACGGGAATGGCGCCCCCTCGCCCGAGTAAAGCAACCGCGAAATATAGCGCTTGCCGCCATCGGCAGCTTGGCGGAACTGTTCGGCCCTTCTCAGGGGCTTTCTCTTGGACCGGCCGATTTGTGTTGTTGGCAATTACCCCGAGCATCTGCGGCTACGCCAGGTGCGGTCTTGGTCGCATTGGTGGTTGTTGTTTGACCTTGACGCAGTCCGAAGAATCTTTCTTGCCCTGGGAGTCCTTTGCAGTGTTGGATGTGCTGGTAGCTGAGTTGTCAGTGCCTGAGACGCCCGAAGTTGTAGGGACGCGGCTTTTGGTCCCTTTGTCAATTGGCGTATCATGGGAACCTCTCGTCGCCGAACTTTGGCGAGAAGGGCGGGTTCCTCACAGCTCGGGTTCCTCACAGCTTATGTCCGCTCCGTACCAAGCAGGGTAATGCTTCGTTCACGGATGCTTTCCGACCGTACGCCATCGGCAGCCAGCCGCTGGCGTCCATGACCTCGTCGTCTGTAAGCTATGCTGGATAGGCTCTGCCGCGAGCACGGCATCGAGAGGGACAAGGAAGCCGTGATGCGCCTGGCTGCGATCATTATCGAGCTCTACCGGCAGGGCGTGTGAGAGCCGGAGCAACTGGCAATGTTGGCCGGAGCCCCACACGTGAATAATCGTCGTATTGTCCTGCTTCACTCCAGCCTCCCCGTCAAGCGGACGGACGCGCGAGTTGACGTACCGGCGACACCATGTCGCCGAGCCGCAGAAAAACCGGTTTCCTCTAGAGCATAGCTCTCCTCGATGATCTGCAGTTTGCGTTCTGTTGTCCAGCGTCGCCGCCGGACGTCACCGATCATCAGGTCAACCTGTCGAAACTCGTTAGACATAACCCTATCCTCAAGCCCGTAGTTGAGCCTTCCTGCTTATGCTGAGCGTCTGGTCGAAAGTGGGGGCAGTTCATTGGGCAGGATAGCCTAGAATAATCGTGCCGCCACTCGCGTGGTGGAACTACTCCTAAATGGCACGGATTTGCCCCGCTACTTGATGCGGGGCCTCTTTTGGTCTGTACGCTACCGCACCGGAACACAGTTTGTCTTGACGATTGGGCCGTCGGGATCGCGTGGTCGATCTCTTCCGGTCCCTTCCGTTACCTCAAACGGAAATCCGCGATTCCACCTTAGCCAAGCTGCCCCGCATTGGCGGAGATCGTGCGGTTAAGCTGCGGTCCGCTCTTTTTCATTTATCGAGGCGCGCGAATGTTCTGGGATTTCTTCACGATTGTTTTGATCTTCGCCACGTTGTTTGTCGGCCGCGAAGCTCAAATTGTGCTTGCCAAGGTGCGGCATTCAAACTGGCGCAACTTCACATTCCGTTAGAATTCGGCGCCCGAGATACACGCAACGCCTCGGATCGAAACGCGCCCGGTTCATATTAACCGGCCGCTACCCGTGCCGTCAGTGCCCTTTTGAGCGACTAGCGACCAATATGCATTCGCCATCGTCGGCAGCACAGGCGGGGCGTTGTCCGTCGTTGCCTGCAGTGCGATCCATGCCGAGCCGTTGTCCAGCACGCGTCACGCGTGGCATAGACAGTTGCACCCGAGTAGGCGCCGCGCCAGTTGATGCCGAGATCGCCGACCGGGATGGTAAAGGTGATTTCGTAGGGATCGCCCGCCTCACCGCTTCCGGTCACGTCCATGCTGGCGTTGGTTCCAGGTGCGCCGGTAACGACCGGCTCGAACGTCACGGCAGGCGCCGGACCTTGCGGGCCAGTGCCGTAGCTGAATGGGCCCCGCCAGTCGCCGGAGGTCGAGAAGCCTTGATGTAGAGCCGCGCCGGGTTGACGTCGTCAACCAGGAAGGCAAACCCCTCGGTCGATCGTCGTAGGTTGCCTTGTCGGCGAGATCCCCGTTCGCCTCATAGCGATATAGCGTCCCGGCCTCCAGACCGACTGCCGCCGGCGACATTGGCGATCTGCCATGCCGTGCCGGTGCCGACAATCGCAGCACTGCCGCGCTCCTGCACGATGAAGACGACGTTGACTTGGCCGTCGTACTTGTTCGGGTCCGCCGCGATGACGTGATAATCGACCCCGTCGGCCGATCTGATGTCACCGACTTGGGGCACGATCGCGAGACCGATCGATGAAATGTAAATCTGCCAATCGGCCGTGGTGATGACCGTGGCGTCGATTTATCGCTCACCATACGTCATCGGCACGAGCTTGGCGATGTAGCTCGTTTTCGTGTGCCCTCACCGCCCAAAGGACCGAGTCCGGAGGCGTAATGCGCTTTACGGTGCCCGTCTGGCCGTATTTCGATATGAGTTGCTGGGCCGTGGCTTGCATGCGGGCGTAGTCAAATCGTTTCATATTGCACCGCACATTAATTTAGTATTCCCTTGTGCAACTGCGAAATTGTGGCATCCTGCAAGCCGCAAAGGGGAGTGCCATGACAGCAGAGCTATACTTTTTAGGTAGACCGCACCCAACCCACATGAACTGCCGGCAGATCGTCGAAGCTGCCATGCTTGAGATGATCGAAAAGCTGCACGCAAAAGGCCTCCTGCGAGCCGACGTGGCCCTGGCCCTCGCCGACGCATCCGAAGACTACATTATGCTCTTGGCCAAAAAATAAGCTTGGCACTCACTGACAATTACCTGAGTATTCGCGGCAGTCAGGCGTATACTGTATGATCGTTCTCACAGTGAGGGCGGCAGAAGGCCTGCACAACGCGCCCCTCTAGTGTGGGTCTCCACCAGGTGGATCACACGACGGCGATTCCCAGCAAAAGCGGCGGCCAGCGCGTGTGCCATCTTCGCCCGTTGCCCTTCCTTATCCACCGATGTTGATAGTTAAACCAGAACGATTATGCGCCATGATGAAGGAGCTGGAGGCCAGTGGGCTTGCCAGTTCTGATCAGCATCCTGATCATCTTACTTCTGATCGTGCTGGCTCTTTATCTCATCAACCGGAAGCGTCGCCTTAACGGTTGCAGTGGTAGTTGCTGGCATGACCAAGCTTCCGCTGACCGATCTCACGCCTCGTCGCTATAAACGTCACCGCTTTCCTGCCGAGATCATCGCCCATGCGGTGTGGCTGTACTATCGATTTCCGCTGAGCCTGCGTCATGTCGAGGAACTGCTTGCCGAGCGGGGCATCGAAGTCTCGTTTCAAACAGTATCGGAGTGGGCTTCCAAGTTTGGCCGCGAATACGCGTTACAGCGTTATCGTCCGACAAGATGGGTCAAATTCCTCTAACGATCCTGATCCGAGTAGTATTACGCTAGCGGAGGTGATCCATGTAAATTCTCTTCGCAATCGAAATATGGCTCACTTGTCGTTGTAGCGCTCGAGCATGCGACGTAAATGCGCGTTCTGCTCAAGCAGTTTTGCAGAGAGCTGCGATCTGAGGTCCTTAATTTCGAGGTCCAGTTCAGTGGCCTCATCGAGGAATGGTTTCTCCACTGCCGCTGGCTCTTCCGCCACTTTTTTGACGACGGGTGGTTCCCCGCGGTTTTTCCGCGCCCGAGCAGCCTTTGCCCTTTGCTTTTTAGGACCTCCTGCCAAGACGGCCGCACCCGTTTCACCTTCGGCAGCCTGAATGACGGGTGGGGCCGTCAAAGGTTGGTCATGACCTTCTAAAGCGCCGCCTTCTGCCGGCTCGGCAACCAAAGGACCGGACTGCTCCACCCGCAGGGGTAGCTCGGCCGCCGCACCAGCAGAATCCCGATGTCCGCTCGCTTCATTCTCGTCAACGGTCGACTTAGATTCTACAGCGGCTTCTAATTTGGCCCGCAGAGTTAGGTCCGGCTGGTGTTCCTCTGCCCGTGAATCAGGTATCGCCACGATTTGATCGGCCGGTCCGCTCGCTTCTTCCACCTTACGGCGCGACGCAAAGTCCTTGATTAGCTTCCACGGTGATCTCATCCTCATCTCCCGACTCGTTTTCTTAATCCCATAGTATCGAGCGGGAGACTGGGCTTGCAATGCGAGCCCAGTCTTTAGTCGTGAAGTGGCTTTAAAGCGGCCGATGGCGGCTCTTGATGATCAAACCAATCCGAGCTTTTTGCGGAGGTCCGCGTTCTCGGCGCGGAGCTTGTCGGAGAGTGCCTTACGCAGCTTCTGGTTCTCTTCTTCGAGCTTCAGAAGATCTGCAAAGCCGTCCGTTTCTGCCGGGGCTGCCTCGACTCTCTGCGGTGAAGGCTTGGAAGACTGAGCCTTCGAAACCTTAGGCTTCTTTGGAGGAACAGGTGCCTTAGTGGCTGGTGCAACCGCCGCTGGGGTAACAGGCGCACTGGACGCTGCGGTTTTTTTCCCCGGACCGCCGGTCTTCTTCACCGAAGTATCGGCAACCGCTTCAGCGGCGGCCTTGAGCTTCCGCGGTGCGCGCGCCTTCTTTTCTTTTGTCTTCGAAGACGCATCTACGGACGCGGTCTCGACTGCAGGGGTTGGGTTCGTATCATCAGTCATCGGTTAAATCCTTGCGGTTAGTAAAATCGTTCGACGGCATCAAGTCGCTGTCAATATTCGTTCAAGATTATTTCGAACTTATTGACGATGGTTTCAGCTTGTTTGGCCAGTCACCTCGCCTCATCAGTCCGATGACTGCCGACCCTATTAATGAATATTGCTGCCTGCCGTCGGATGAGATCGAAGCGGGCGAGCCTAGATGGAGGAATAAACGAAAAGTTAAGAGCTGGCGGATCGTTGGCGTGATCTGACCCGCCTCCATTCCGATGGTTGTCGCCCGTGATAGATTACGCGCCAAACAACCGCCTATCCCAGAAGACAGGCCGGTGTAAACATCAACGGTGCCACCAACGACCGCGGCCATTACCGCGACCGTCCGTGGGTTCGCCATTACCGCGGCGGGCAGTCCTGCCAATACGGCAATGGCTCCCGAAACGAACGCACCGAGCGGACCGTGGCAGGCGACGATGTTGACCGCTTATTCCGGACCGCTCTCGAGCTATAGCGTGCCGGCGGTCGTCGTCAGGGATTTCGCCAACAGCCGCGCCGTCGACTTCGGAATTGGCGGCTCAGATACGAGCTATCAGTTTTCCTATATGAAGTCCGTGGGCGGCTCTGGCTTCGATCGGTTTCTCGGCGAAACGACGGCGGATCAGGAGCTTGGCCTTCCGCCACCTGCTGAGCCCCTCTGGTCTCGCCTGACTTACGATGGGACCAATCTCACCCGGACGGCCCTTTCTCGCGACGGTGAATTTTTTGCCAATGCCTATTCGGCAGTTGCTGAGGAAAGTCTGACGCATTTGGACAAGGTTGGTCCGGGCGTCTTGTTCATCCAGCCTGCGCTTCCTGAATACTCGACGGACGGAGGACTAAGCTTATACCCAGTCCCAAGTGAGCTTCTTGGCGAAGGTGCCGTGCACAATTACGCGCGGGGGTGGACCATGAACTTGGGGCAGCCGGACGTTTCCAAGTCTTGATGCGAAGAGAGGCTTTTAGCATGTCAATGTGCCCAGCTATAGCCCCTTTGCGATGCACGGCGAATGGCCGACAGCGCCTGTTGGACTGCATATTTGTCACCGGCTTTCACGAGCAGGCTCAACGAGGTCATTGCGACAACCTCCAATACCGTTATACGGCCCTCTATCTCGCCCATTGACGGAATGGCCAAGTTCGCACCGTTTCCACTGCCATCACGTTTGGCATTGTACATTGCTAAAGCTCCCTTTGCGGCGACCGACGGCACCATTGTGGATGGGGCATTTGGCGTGGCGTGCGAGCACCGCGCTCGCAGCCAAAGCAATTCGCTCAGGGGGCTACCACGTCAGACGGTTTGCGAACGATGTCGAATGAAGCCTGGCCCTGCAGGGCTTTACGAGGGCTGAATGCAAGGCCAGAGGGCCGCGGCGTCTGAAAAACCGCACTACCCACTACTTAAACATCGCTTGTGCCGGAGGGTTCCACGTTTCTAAGCGCGGGTCAAAAAAAGCTCCGACGAGGCAGGGCAGTTATCGATGAAAGGACCGCGCGGCTTTCCGTGAGGGCGACGGAATGTCATAGAGCTGGGTTACCTCTGGATGCGGCGCAGGTGGTTACAAGCTGCGATATCCCCCGTCTTCGTGCTTGAATCGACCGATCTGGTTCTGTGCCTTGAAGTAGGCTTTTCTCCAAAGCGTGAAGTGCACAGGATCATTCTTGGGATTGTAGGGGTTGTCCCCTAGGTACATGCCGGTCTTGGGCGCCAGCGAACCCGTGTGTGGCTTGCCAGTGGCTTGCTTCGCTTTCCTCGGCCATTATTGTGGAAGCCTCCTTGGGCCGCAGTACCGTACGACGGAGTTCTGTCGGAAGACCTTGGATCGCATAGCGACGAAGTGGACCGGCGTAAGCAGCGGCCTCTTTCTTGGGTTTCCCGAAGTGTCGATCAAGCTGGATAGTAAAGTCGGCGGGAGCCGTCATTCCCTCTCGAAAGAGGCGGATCATCAGCTTGGTTGCGAGATTGAAGCGCCGAGGCTGTGTAAGAAGTATATCGTCGGTATAGCCGGCATCGCTCAAAACGCCATGCAGCATGTTCATATTGTCGTCAGTCAGATTTTGCGTGGAAATTTCGGAAGACATCACGTCCTCCTTTGGTTAGGGTTAGGGGCCTCTGACCCCCCTTGAAAGCAGCGCCCGTTCACAAACTGCTTCCGACATGAATATGGGCAGTAGGTGTCGGCGGCACAAGGCCTTCCGGGCAGCTGCACAAGTTCCAACTGTCCGTCGGCCGCTACCGCTAATGCTGAGGGCTTCAGTGTCGCTTCACCGCCGAACTGCATGATGAGCACCGCCTCCCTTAAGGTGAGCTCGTCCGCGGCGTCATCAATGGCTGCTGCCGAATGAGGTTGCTCTGTGGTCGCAACGAGCGCAAGGTAAGACATCAGCAGTCACTGTACGGGCCCTGCTGCTTGGGGGCGTGAAACCCTAGCCCCAACAAAGGAGGACGCGATGTCTTCCGCCACCAATCAGTTCTTCGATGTCGCCAACTCAAGAATGCTGGATCGCATTTTGCGAAAAGCCGGCTTTCGCGGAGGCGAAATATACGCGATCGACGATCGTGAGATCAACACGACCAGTTTCCTCATTCAATGCTTCCAGATGGGGATCATTGACGAGACCGCACTGAAATCCGCACTGAAAATTCATCTCGCAACGCAGCTGAGCTCAGGCCCGCTTCCCTTAGCCAGGGAAGACGGTTCACTTGCCAGATGGCAGGACGATGGTGGCGCTTCGCTGAAACCATACAGGATTGCCCGATATACGGCAAAACACAGCAGCGCACCATTGCGACCGGAAGGCCATCGTTTTCCGAAAGCCACGCTGCCGGAATGATCGAAATATGCCGCCCTTCCGGGCGAACAGGGCAGGTCCTCGGCACTGACGTCCCTCAACAGTAGGCCCGGGCAATGCAACCCCCTGGTTATTGCGTTTGTCCCGGATCAAGCTATTTCAGACTACGGCCGAGATCCGGGCCCGATTGCCGTCGCGCTTCCTTCGCGATGATCTCGTTCCTTAGGGTTTGCTGCGCCACCTTGAGCTGCCTCATTGTAGGAAGCCGCTCGTGAGGGGCGGCCACGCTTTTTTCCTCGCCTCGGTCTTCCGTTGACGCTTGTTCGGCGACGGCCGCTCTGTCGGATATGTCAGCCTCCTGCCGGCGCAAAGCAGTTCGAGCTTCGCGAGCTTGCACGATCAACTCTTTCGTGGTCGGGCCAGTTGGCGGCTGTTTTTCGATTGCGTTGCTTTGCCTGCTTCTAGTGAAAACTGCTGGCTTGGTTATGTCATCCTTGGGCATGGGTACTTTCATCCTTCCTGTGCCTCTCGATCGGAATCCCACTGGCAATCCGAGCTTCCAATGACCGTCGGCCACGGTCGGAGCCAATGGCAGTATCGTCGGGGATTTCCTCCTTCCGGCCGTGCCAGGCACAACAGTGAATAGGTCGCATTAAGCAACGTTGGCCAAGCGTTGGCATCCCATCGGATTGCAAAGAGGAAGTCGCAAAGGTGCGCGCGGTGTCATTTCTTCAACAGGCTCGTCGGGTTGGCGGCGACCTGCAGATCCGGTTATCGCTGGCAGTTCGGAGCGGGCGCTACGACGCTCGTCGCTGTGTGCTTTCCGCTTCCGGCCTCAGCCAGCGCTACCGAGCGCAATCTGACACGCCTGTGCAAGATCTGAGTTGGGCTCGCTGCTCCCAAGCGGTGTTGCCCAGCCTGCCTTTTTAATAACATCGCTGCGGCCGTATGTGCTGGCTGCCTTCAGCTCGGCCATGATCTTTGCCGATGCCGGATCCGCCTTTGCACGTTCGAGGCAATACGGTGTTAACGCCGCGGCAATCGCTGAGGTTCGCTCGATTCCGGCTGCTCTTTGGGCACCGTTAGTGGTCATCCACCCGCCCCACGAGAAGCCCACGACCGCAAGGGCTGCCGCACCGCACGCCGCACCCCAGAGGGCAGGACGAATCCAAGTCATATGTTCCATGACCATATCCAATCTTTGGAAGAGCACGCACTGTCGCGTGGAATTATCAATAATAACACACGAAAGGGATGGAAATTCCGAATATTATTATATTCCTTCTAACATGTTGAATTTGGCTAATACTATTTTTTTCTCCTCAAGGAGATAATATATCGTGACCTCATTGGTCTTCGTTAGGTTTTAAGGTTCGGCGCGCCAAATCAAAATTATAGCCTGACCCACCGCAATTGAGATGTGTTTTGAAGTTCTTTTCGGGGGCCGCATGCCCAGCTGCTTTGCCCGTCCTAATCGCGACCCAATTAGGGCGTAATGATAATCGGTCGTCGTTTGGCCGCTATGGCTTTCCGCGGTGTCAGAGACCCTTGACCCGCCATCCTCCCGAATTCCGATGGGCAACGCCCGGTGCTGCTAGCCGGATGACGCGGTTAACCCGCTTTCCGTCAGCCAGTAGTGAGACCGCTTTCATTCGGAGATTATCGCCATGTCAACGCGCACAACGAATACCATCGTTCACTTCTCTCAACCTTTTGAACTGCCGGATATCGATGGAATCCATCCGGCAGGTGATTACAAGATTGTACAGGATGAGGAATTGATCGAAGGGCTTTCACAACTGGCCTATCAGCGTGTCGCAACGTTCATTCATCTGCCGTCGATTTCTGACGGCAGCCGCATGCGGCAATTCGTCAGAATAGATCCTACTCTTCTCGAACATTTATTGAGCGCGACGCCTTCACACGGGGAGCACGCATCATGAACGCATTGGAAAAGAACTCACTGGAAAAGCGAAAAAGAGCGCTGGAGGAAAAGTACTTCCTGGATGCCGAAATGGCGTTCAAGGTGAACTCTCGTCGAGACCGGCTTCTGGCCCAATGGGTGTCCGAAATGATAGCATTACCGATGTCGAAGCCTAAGTCGCCGAAATCATCGACGTTCGCTTCACAGCAGCGGGAGACGAGGGCGTGGTAGCAAAAATCCTCGCGGATGTTAGATCTGGAGGTAAGGTTTTGGACGAGAACGAGCTTCGAGACCGGATGGACAAGCTGATGGCGAGTGCAATAGAAGCAATCGCCGTTCGCCCTTGAGATGCCTGGTTCCTAAGCCGGCTGATGCGCGTTCACGCTGCGCGGCTTGATCAATGGTGCGCGAACCTGCCGCAGCGGGCGACTTTAAGATCCGTATGGTGCGCGAGAGCCTTGTTTAAAACCCATTGCGGGCGCATGGTGTCGTATCGGCAGCATTTGAAGCGGGCGCTGCCGCAAGAGGGTTCTGCCCTTCGCCCCAATCAAAGGAGGACGTGATGTCTTCCATAATCAATCATCTTCGCGACTACGGCTACGACGCAGCGATAAGAACGCTGGTCGTGCTGAGCTTCGCCGTCGGTCTCTATGTGATCCTGGAGGGCTGGCTGCGGTGACGATTTTCTCTCTTGGCGGAGCACGCACCATAAGCAGCGAACGCTCGACACTGCGGCGAGTTCTCAAGCGCGCCGACTACGCCACATCCGATATGCAAGCCGCAGAAGGGCCAGAACATCACGAGGAAGTGGTGATCATTCGCCGTATCGAGGCGGGCACCATCTCGTTGAAGGGCTACCCCGCCTCAATATCGCGCCAGAAACGGGCAGATCCGGATGCACTTGCATCTTGGGAGAATGAAGGAGGAGCAACCGGTGCGGCTGTGGAAGTTCCAAAAAGCAACGGAGAGCCCCAATGATTTGGCGCAGCGACCTTGTCAGCATGGATCGATTCCACAGAAACTTATCCAGCCCGGACCAAACGATTGTTCGTTCCAAGGCTACTACGGCGGAAGAGAAAGTTGACCGGAATGAAAAGACTTCCCGGCTTCGCCGCGAACGTTTGTCGCGCCAGCGTCAAGCCTTTCCGAGCCCGCCATGAGAACAACCGAAACCGAGATCAAATTTGCGGATCCGTTCGTCATCGGATCCCTGGTTGCGCCCTTGGCGGCTGGGATGTACCGGCTCAGCATGGATGAAGAGCTGATCGATGGGACCTCGTTTGTCGCTTACAGAAAGGTCGCCGCTTATCTCGTACTACCATCAATCGAAACACCTGCCGTTAGACGACAACAGTTGCAAGTCTCCCACGCGGAGATTGACGCCGCGCTGCTGAATGACAAGAAGATCGCCCGATAGCCCTTCCCAAACTGGCCCTACGGCTCTCGGGCGTTGCTACGCCAGAACATCTGGGAGGAACGTGCCATGGGTGAAGCCGATCGCTACTTCTGGAAGCTGCCGAAACGCCGCCGACATTCATATGATCTTGACTTAGCCGGAGATCCGGCTTTCATCTCGGCATCTGCTGTATCCCTCTCCACCTCAGCACTTTTTGCATCACTCATGATGCATCTCGAGCAGAAGGGCATTTTGTCCGCCGAGGACCAGCGGGAAATCTATGAACTCGCGGTGGACTTCCTGGAAACCGATGAATACGACGCCGGGGCGACGGAGCTGGGGCGCGCAGTTATCGAAAAGCAGTTTCGACCGCGTCGGAAGGCGTCCTAGCACCTTTGGACTAGTTGGCTGTGGTTTGGTCTCTTGGCATTCTGCTACCAGGGACACACAGACCGTGGTTCTAATACCACAGGGGCTGCCCTGTGGTATTAGGTGCGACAGGGCCCGCCTTTGAACTCTTTGGGACGGCCCTGGTCGTACGCCAGCATTAGCTCCGCCGCGCCAATTTTCGTTGAGTGCTCTTCCCGGATGCGGTCTAGCTCGGTCATTCTTGCGCTCCATGATCAAAGTTATTTCAGGTGAGGAAACGAACTATGGCGCAAAGCGATGACCAGGGCCCGGAGTGGTTTTTTCGTTGGGTCGGCTATCACGACGCCAACAGGGGAATGGCTCGGTTCCTTGGAGCTGTTGTCGCTTTTATCATTGTGTTTGGCACCCTCTTGTGGTCGATCTGGCCAATCTGATGAGGCACGCCGAATGGCTTGGTGGGGTAGCGTCGCCTTAACTTGCGTAGGGTACAGAATGGTCAGGAGGGACCGGCTTACGCAGCGATTGACAAAGTTAATTCGCGCCAGGTGGCCATGGCGGCGGTTCGCAGTTTGCGATGTTCAGCGGTGCTCGTCCGGTTGCGGTGATGATGGAAGAGATTGGAAATCGGGCCGTGGATGGAGCCGAAGCGCTGGCATTGTCGTGCCGACTTGAACCGCATCATGCCTCGCTCCCGTCGTCGCACAGCCAGATGCGAGTTCTCCGCGCGGTTGTTGAGACCCTTGCAAACGATGCTCGACGCCCGGCATCAACGTCTTCTTTGCTGCAGAATAGGAGCGGAGCTTGTCGGTGATCATGACACGCGGCGTGACGCCCTGGCCCTTCAGCAGCTTGCGCATCAGCCGAAGAGCCGCTTTCCTGTTTCGGCGGCTTTGGATCGGAGCATCGAGAACGGAGCCATCGGCATCAACGGCGCGCCAGAGCCAGTATTTCCTTCCCTTGATGGCAACGACCATTTCGTCGAGATGCCACTTGTCGGCAAAACTGCCCCTGGATCGACGTCGGAGGGAACGAGCATATTCGCGGCCAAACTTGGAAGCCCACTCCGATACTGTTTGAAACGAGACTTCGATGCCGCGCTCGGCAAGCAGACCTTCGACGTGGCGCAGGCTCAGCGGAAATCGATAGTACAGCCACACCGCATGGGCGATGATCTCGGCAGGAAAGCGTGACGTTTATAGCCACGAGGCATGAGATCGGTCAGCGGAAGCTTGGTCATGCCAGCAACTACCACCGCAACCGTTAAGGCGACGCTTCTGGTCGATCTCCGGCTGCAAGCGGCCAACCCTGCTATTCTTGCATTCCGAAAACGCTTACCGGCGCCTCCAAGCCCCTGAGAGAATGTGACCCAAGATCAACAAATTGCTTCGATGCGCATGCTATTTTGACGAACTCGGATGAAAGCAGCACCGGCCGTTTGATCACTTTAGTCAGTTCCTCCAGCCGCGACGCCACATTGACCGCAGGGCCGATGGCGGTGAAATCCAGACGCTTCCGCGAGCCGATATTACCGTACATAACATCGCCTACATGGACGCCAATCCCGTACCTCAGTTCCGGTTTCCCGCTTTCCGCAAGTTTAGCATTCAGGACGCTCATCCGCTCTCTACCGTCGTAAATCGCCTGAAGCAGGTCTGCACACGCGTTAGGGTTGCTGAGCGGGAAGATGGCCAGGAGACCGTCGCCCATGAATTTCAATATTTCACCTCCGCGAACCTCGACGGGTTCGCATAAGGCGTCAAAGTATCCATTGAGGATGTCGATGACATCGTCACGGGGCCATAGGTCGGATAGCGCGGTGAAATCGCGCAAGTCGCAGATCATAATAGCAGCGTTCACAGTCTTGCCACTACCACGCGTTGTTGCTCCCGCAAGGATTTCCGCGCTCGCGTGTGGTCCTACATAAGTTTCCAGGAGCGTGCGGGCCATCGCGTTCTTCATCCGGATTTCGCTAGCCAAAGCAAGCGCAGGCAACAGATCCATGAGATAGGCTATCTCATATTCGGAGAAGCCACCCTCTTGCTTGGTTGCGAAAGTCACAACATGCCGTCTTCCCAATGTATGCTCGATCGGCCAGGCCACATAGTCGGTGAAGCCGTCCCGCTGAAGCTCTTCGAAAAGCGGATATCGGACGAGATCGCTGTCACCGGCATGAAGGTGTTGTCGGACCACTGATGCGCCATCATATATTTCCGTAGCTGGTCGACGGAGAAACAGTTCAGTAGTGTCGACGTCGTAATCGAAGGTGTCGATATTCGCTTCTCCGATACCCGGCAGCCAAAGGATACGGGCACCTTGCCATTGTGGGTGCTGTATTCTCAGATGAAGCGATGACCTGGCTACTGGTATCCCCGCGGCTACCAAACGTTCACACATTTCGACAAGTAGATTATCAAGGAAACGCTGCGAACTCGTTTCGTTCATGAGCCAGTCAAGGACTGGTCGTCGTTCACGGGGCCATGTGCCAATGCTCTCAGGTGACGGGAAATGCGAAATGATAGTCATCAGAATCCTCCGAGGCACGCACTTTAAGCCCGTTGCGAAGGACGGGGAAGACGATATCGTCGACATTGTGAAGCCGGGCCATCGTCGAGTGAAGTAAATTAACAGCGCTTTCGCAGAACAAGACAATTGTCGGCACCGGCCCTTTTTGGGGCGTCCGCATAGCGTTCCGCTAGCAAGATCCGATAACTGCGTTCATCAACGGTTACAACCTCTCGCCGTCAGCCGACGTCCCCACGCTTGCCTTGATAAAGCGCGGCTTTCAATAGTCCAGCTAGCCAATCCGACGCTAATCGCGTTGAGCCAGAGCTTCGGCGAGTGGTGACTTGCGCGTGTTGCGGACACTGTGCTCTCACCGTGTGCGGATGCTAGCTATCAACGGCACTGATATTGTGACTGCCTCGCGGCTAACTGCACCAATAAAGGGTCGTTGGGTTCTCAACAAGAATACGCTGTTCGATGCCGCGATCATTGATCCAACTGCGGAAGAGGCCCAACAGATCTTTCATTTCAGGTTGCCGGGCAGGATAGCGGACGAAGGGAAAGTCCGATGCCCAAACTAGCCTGCGATTTTCAGCCATGATGAAGGCGTCATGGAATGGCCGCACCTCGGCAAAAGAGGCATCACCGAACTGCCGCCGACATACCGCGAGCTTGATCCAGACCTTTCCATCAGAAACCAAATCCAGCAAACGCTGAAAGTCTCTATGTTCGACGCCGAGTGAAACATCGAAGCCGCCCATATGATCGAGCACGATCGGAATCCGGCAGGCCTCGATGCGAGACCATTCGGAGAGAACGGTCGCGAGCGGAGCCCAAATCTCTGCATGCATATCAAGCTGTGCAAGTTTCGGCGCCAAGCGTTCGAATAGCTGCTCCAGCGGGATGGTACCGGGTATTCTCGATTGGTCGACAAGTCGGGTTTCGACAAAACGAAGCCCGCGTATCCGGCTTCCTTCATGCTCGCGAGGTCTTCGATGCTTGTGGAGCCATCTGCGACCGCGATACCCCTGGCTTGGTCTTTAAGCTGCTGCAACGTCGCCGTTAGCAGCGAGAGATCTTGTCCGTAAGGTATCGGCTGTACAAATATGAAGCGCCTGATACCCTCGCCCCGCGCGGTCTCCCGTAAGCTGGATAGCGGCGCGTATGGCGGCTCATAAGTCGCGGTATTTGCAAAAGGATACGCGCTGACCAAGTCGAAGACATGGACGTGACAGTCACATATATCCATACCGGACATTCGGTCGCGGATCGCTGCTTCCCTGCTCATCATTCAGCCTCGTATTCAACTGATGTTCCTGTGCCTCTTCACGGGATCGTTGTCGAAGTGTCGACATAGTCGGCGGCGTTGTGAACCCACCCTTTTTCGATAAAATCGCGGCGGGCCGGCGCAAACACGTCTATCAGGATGTGGTCACCGGCGCCGACGCCTTCACTGGTGTGAAGAAGCCGTGGCGGTATGATGAGCATGCTGTCGGCTGAGGCCGAGATATGCCGATCATCCTGCCAATTTGTTGCGTCGGCGTCCCAGGGCGCTCGGGTGTGATGAACAAACTCTCCCCTTATCGCAAGCGACCCTTGCTCAAAGTCTTCATGTGCATGAGGTGAGAACTTTGTACGATCTCGGGGGCCGGAATATTCGACCCAGTTGATGCTCATCGTGGCGCTCTGGAAAAATTTCAGCCGAGGATTTCCGGGCGGGAACGGAACGTCGTCCACGGCGAAAATCCGGATGACATCGGCCGCCTTGCCGATCGGCCGCATAGGCTCGCCAAGTGCTGCGACAAGGGCGTCGGCCTCATTGTAGAGCGTCGCGTTCAAGACTTCGCCTGAAACAGAAGGCTCGCGGCCGGTGGTCAAGGCGTAGACACGCCCCGTGCCGGGTGCGATCAGGTCGTACCGTCCCGCCGGAAGAATGGCGATGGAGCAGTCGGGTACGTTCGTGCGTATGCCGTCGATCGACGCTACGATGCCCCCCTCAGCGCAGATCAGGATCGTCTCGTGCGCGCTGGACTTTGGTGCACGGATCAAATTTCAACATTTTCCATCTAAGCGGCTGCGACCGACACCAGCGTGAATGAACCGGCATGCCGCATAAACAACGCCTCCCGCCGACATCGCATCGGCAAAATGAAATTCAAAGTGGCGAACTGGCGGGAGTATGAAGCGGATCTTCGCCGTCGCGGCAGCTTAACCCTGGGGTTGACGCCGGAGGCGCTGTCGGGTTGAGCTGCACCGCGTCGAACGACACGCGGTGGTCAGCGGCATTACTCTGATCTCGCCATCGAGACGACCTTGATGTTGGGCATAGCGTTCGGACTGCGGCTGCGCCAAAGCGAAGGGCTTTTGAGTTCGGTGCTTGCGCTGATGGGATTGGATCTGCCCGTGCCCGATCACACGACCCTCAGCCGACGGGCAAGAACCTGGAAACCATCTGACAAACGACGGGTTGAGCCAGATGCTCCACTTCACGTGCTGGTCGACAGCACCGGGCTGAAGATCTATGGCGCAGGCCAATGGCTTGAAGAAAAGCATGGTGCCAAGTCCCGCCGTGGCTGGCGCAAGTTGCATCTGGCGCTTGATGCCGACAGTGGCGAAATCATTGCGCATGCGTTGACTGATCAGGACACCAGCGATGCCTCGCAGGTGGCGCCGTTGCTCGACCAGATCGACGATGAGATTGGCCGGTTCACCGCCGATGGCGCCTATGATGGGGATCCAACCTACAACGCTGTCCTGCGCCACAGTACTGAAGCAAAGATCGTCATTCCACCGCGCGCAACGGCCGTGGCAAGACAGGAGGCTGAGCCGGTAAACCAACGGGATTGTCATGTCGCATCAATCCAGGCCGATGGTCGGCTAAAATGGCAGGCCTCCACCGGCTATGGCAAACGGGCTTTGATTGAAACGGCAATGAGTCGATACAAGGAGATCATCGGGCGTCGCCTGCGGGCACGTTCTTGCCCCACTCAACTGACAGAGGTGGCCATCGGCGTCGCCGTTCTCAACCGAATGCTCGCCTGCGGACGCCCGGAATCCGTCCGCGGCAAAGCGAAAGCAAACCTGTCTGAAGAGAAAACGCAAGAGATGTTCTGATGCCCGAAGCCGTTGTCCACAGGTGAGGCGTTCTCACTTTGGAGATTTCTGCTATCGTCCGCCAATTACGAGGAGTAGGCGCCTGGTTGCAGCGCGTTTGGTTCCGGACGGTTTTTATAGGGCGAAGTCGTCTATGTATTTCGAGGGGCGGACGACCGTCGTCCTCCAACCCTGTCCGCCGTGACGCTCGATTATTCGTGCTTCCCTGGCAGGACTGAACTCAACACCTGCCGCACTGTGCCGCGAATGACACCTTTCTCGTTGGGATCGCCCTTCATCAGCGTCGTCGTGAGTTTCTTGACCTGCTCGAACGTGAGATGCGGCGGTATAGGCGGGACCTCGGGGTCGGTTTTGACCTCGAGCAGAACGGGGCGGTCGGAGGCAAGCGCGTCGTCCCAGGCGGGTCCCAGGTTTTCCGGGCGATCGACAAACAGGCCCTTGAGACCGATGAGCTCGGCAAACCGATGGTAAGGCACATTTGGAATGCTTTGCGAGGCCTCGAACTTGGGATCCCCCTCCATGACCCGCTGCTCCCACGTCACCTGGTTGAGGTCTTCGTTGTTGAAGACGCAGATGATGAAGCGGCGATCGGCCCAATCCCGCCAATATCTGGTGACGGTGATCAGCTCAGCCATGTTGTTCATCTGCATGGCGCCGTCGCCGACGAGCCCGACGACGGGGCGGTCAGGGTGGGCGTATTTGGCGGCGATGGCGTAGGGAACCGCGGCACCCATCGATGCCAGTCCGCCCGAGAGCGATGCCATCATCCCGGCCCTTATCTTGATATCGCGGGCATACCAGTTCGCGCAGGAACCGGAATCGCTGGTCAGAATGACATTGTCCGGCAGCCTGGACGATAGCTCCCATGCGACCAGTTGCGGATTGACGGGATTGGCTTCGGCATGGGCGCGTTTGTCGAGGAGCTTCCACCACGCAGAAACGTTCTTTTCGACGGTGTGACGCCACTTGCCGTCTTTTTGTTCGATCATCGGCAGTAGCGCCTTCAGCGTTTCCGCAGCATCCCCGACGAGATTGACGTCCATGGGATATCGAAGCGACAGCATGCCAGCCTGAATGTCGATCTGCACAGCCTTCGCCTGTCCTTCCTCGGGCAGGAACTCTGAGTAGGGAAACCCGGAGCCGATCATCAACAGCGTGTCACAGTCAAGCATCAGATCCCAGGAGGGTTCGGTTCCGAGCAGGCCGATCGACCCGGTAACCCAGGGCAGCGCGTCTGGAAGAACGGCCTTGCCAAGCAGCGCTTTCGCGACCCCTGCGCCAAGCCGATCGGCAACAGCGATCACCTCGTCGGTTGCGCCGAGTGCGCCGGCGCCAACCAGGATGGCAACCTTCTCGCCGGCGTTGAGAACATCGGCCGCGGCCTGTAGATCCTCCTCATATGGGAGGACCTTGGGTGCCCGATAGCCAAAGCCGGAATGAACGGTCCCGTGAACGCGCTCCGGCTCCTCATAGGGCAGCTCCTGCAGGTCATTGGGCAGGATGAGCGCGGTCACCGTGCGGTTAGCCAGTGCGATCCGCACCGCACGATCGATGAGATGACGGACCTGCGCCGGTGTGGACGCTTGATGGACGAAGTCACCGGCGACATCTTTGAATAAGGCGGCGAGATCGACTTCCTGCTGGTAATGCCCACCGAGTGCACCGCGCGCCTGCTGCCCGACGATTGCCAGAAGCGGCTGATGATCTGCCCGGGCATCGTACATGCCGGTCACCAGATGTGCGGCGCCAGGCCCTGACGTTGCGATGCAGACGCCGAGTTCGCCAGAGAACTTTGCGTAGGCAGAGGCCATGAAAGCGGCCATCTCCTCGTGACGTGCTTGGATGAATTCGATCTTGTCGCTGGCCCTGTTCAACGCTCCGAACACGCCGTTGATGCCGTCACCGGGATAACCGAACATGCGGCGGACGCCCCAGGCGTTAAGACGGGCAACAATGAAATCACCGACGGTCTGCGTCATGGAAAATGCCTCTCGATAGGTAGTCACGGTATGTGCCAACAAACCCCTGCTGCCCGCCTTGGTTCCGCTTGCGAGAAAGGGCCGGCCAAAACGCCGCAAGCCGGCGATGCGGCTGAACATGGGATCAGCCGCTCGATGTTCAAATTGGCCTCGGAAGTTTGATCCACATCAGCTGGGGAGATGTTCCATGTACCAAGGTGACAAATCTGCCTATACCGACAAGCAAAAGCGCAAGGCGGAACATATCGAGGGAAGGCTACGAAGATCGTGGCGTTTCCGAAAAAGAGGCCGAGCGCCGTGCCTGGGCCACCGTCAACAAGGAAAGCGGTGGCGGAAAGAAGTCTGGCTCCGGCCGCGGCCATACCGAAAACCATGCCTCATTCGAAAAGGGTGGACGCAACGGAGGTGCTGCGGCTGCATCGCGAACCAAGGAAGAGCGTTTTGCTTCGGCAAAAAAGGCGGCTGCGACACGGAAGAGCAACGAACGTCACGCACATCATTCAGCCTGACATAGCGTCGTCACCGATGCGCTGTTCCTTGAGGAGGCCTCCCATGCCGAAAAAGAAATCAAAGAAGTGGTCGCAGGACGTGACCGACAATAGCGATTAGACCTCGAGGGCGGCCTCTTCAAACAACGCAGCCCCAAGATCGCGGATTCGCTTAACATTCCGCCGATGTCGATGCTGACCTTCTACATCAATCGATCCGGCAAGCAGCTGTCCAAATCCCGTCTGGCGACACTTGACCGTGCAAAGGGCGAATTGCGCAAGGACTTCGGCAGGACGACCTCCCCTTCCCGCTGGATCCGGCCATTGATCGCCATCATCCAGGATCCGAGGACGATTCGCCGGCGTTTTTCAAAGGCCAGATGACGAGATTGGCCGGCCCGGACTCGTCCTCGATCGTAATGAACATGACACCTTTTGCCGATCCCGGCTTTTGCCGAACCAATACAAGTCCGGCGGTATAGACCCATGTCTGCCTTCAGGAACTGAAGGCGCCTGACGAGAAGTTTCCCCACCGCGAGATCGAGCGCGCCGGGTACGGCGCCATCTGGCACGGTCAGAAGTCCTGGACCGGCGTGGCGATCCTCGCCCGCGATCAGGAGCCGCGGGAAACGCGGCGCGGGCTGCCAGACGATCAACAGTCACAGCCGCTATATCGAGGCCGCCATCGACGGCATCGTCATCGGCTGCCTCTATTTGCCAAAGGGTAATCCAGCGCCCGGGCCGAAGTTCGATTATAAACTTCGCTGGTTCGAGCGCCTGCATTCCTAGCCGCCGAGCTGTTCGAACTCGATGTGCCTGTCGCCCTGGTCGGCGATTCAACGTCATGCCGACAGACCTCGACGTCTACGCGCCCGAGCGTTGGCGCGAGGATGCCCTGTTCCGCCCGGAGGTCCGGGCCGCGTACGCCGAGCTCATTGCCATGGGGTGGGCGGATGCCATCCGGCTGCTGCATCCCGAAGACCGGATCTACACGTTCTGGAGGTATTTCCGCAACGCCTTCGCCCGAGACGCCGGCCTTCGCATCGACCATTTCCTGCTCAGCCCGTCACCGCGCGAACGGCTGTTAGCATGCGGCGTCGATAAGTTTGCGCGTGCATGGGAGCACACCAGCGACCATGCCCCGGTGTGGATTGAACTGGATGACGGATAACATATCTCAAACGAGACGCGCCGCGATCATCACCAGGCGCCTCGGCCTTGCGACGGTGTCTGCGGACGAAATCAGAGGAGTGACGTAATGCCCGCTCAACAAGAATTCGACGCCGCAGATTTCGCGGATCGTCTGGCAGCGATGACGGACGAGGAAGTATTCGCCCTGATGGAGAAGCTCGAAGAGACAAGCGAGAGCATTCGTCCCGAAGATCGCAACGAAAGCGATGTCTTCGCTCAGATCGCCATGGTCGAGACCGCCATTGAGGATCGATTCCCCGGCCAGCTTCTGGCGCCATATAAGGACTGGCAGCAGCGGCGGACAGATATCTGAGGAGCGTTCATCGTGACAGAAAGACCCGACAACGCCGAACGATTGTTTCAGCATCTCGATGATCTTGTCGTCGAGATCATCAACCGGTTTGCGAGTGAAGGTAACGGAAAGGTAACGGTGATCGAGACCTCAGGAGGTCATCGCAAAGCGGCGACTTGCCTATGACCGCGATCCCGATCCAGCCGAAGACGAGGTCGAGGAGCCATCGAACGACTGGCCGTTAGCCGACACGACCGTGACGCGATCGGAAGGTTAGCGCACATGCTGCAAGCCAGCAATCGTCTTGACCCACGAAAAACATAAAGAGCCTTACCCGGACACAGCGGGAAGCAATGACAGTGATCGCCTTTTTCAGACGCCATCGAAAGGTGGCAATAGGCAGGCTCGTGGGTGACAAGCGGCTCTTGGAGAAAGTCGTTGAGCGCCTGGAAATGATGGAGCTGGTGGAACAGAATTTTATCGGAGGTCAGCCAAGGCTGCAGCTGACGATCGAGCCATCGAGGCAAAACTTCGGTAGTCTTTTCACGAAGGCTGGACTTGTCCCACCGGGCGCAATTCTCGGACTGCGTCCGCAACGTCGTGGGTGCTTCTCCGCCGACAGGAAGCGGGTCGCGCCGTAGCCGCGAAGGAACGGTACGATGCAGCGGTGCCCTGAGGCGGCGAGATTGCTTGCCACCTCGTCATCCGCATGCGCGTCCTAGGAGAATCCATGAAGCAGGATCGTCGGGACACCTTCTGCCGGGCCGAGTTCGAAGTATGCAATATCGAGCACACCAGCGCGCACGTGCTTCAAATCTGGATCCTTAAACATGGTTATCCTGCAGGCCGATTAATCATGCAACGCCCTTGCCGCCGGTAACGCCGTACACCTCGCCGTTGATGAAGCTGGCTTCCTGCGAGGCGAGGAGCACGAAGACAGGAGCAAGTTCGACAGGCTGGCCGGGTCGACCAAAGTCGCTGTCCTTGCCGAAGTTCTTCACCTTCTCGTCAGGCTGACCGCCGCTTGGCTGAAGCACCGTCCAGACGGGGCCGGGTGCCACGACATTGGCGCGGATGCCGCGCTCGATCAACTGCTTGGCGAGCGCCTTGGTATAGGCCACGATACCCGCCTTCGTCGTCGCGTAATCGAGCAGGATCGGCGACGGCTGATAGGCCTGGATGGAGGCGGTCGTAATCACAGCGGATCCTGCCGGCATATGCGGCACGGCGGCTTGGGCAATCCAATGCAGCGCGTAGAGGTTGGTCTTCATGGTCTTGTCGAAATCGTCCGTCGACAGCTCCTCGATGTTCTCGCGGTATTGTTGACGGCCGGCATTGATCACCAGGATGTCGAGGCCGCCCAGATCAGACATGGCCTTTTCGACCAGCTCACGGCACCACGCCTCTTCCTTGATGTCGCCGGGAAGCGCGACTGCCTTTCGGCCCTCCGCCTCGATCAACCGGATCACCTCTTTCGCATCCGCTTCCTCTTCCGGAAGGTAAGAGATCGCGACATCCGCACCTTCGCGGGCAAAAGCGATCGCCGCGGCGCGGCCGATCCCGGAATCGCCGCCGGTGACGAGCGCCTTCCGAGCTTGGAGCTTGCCGGAGCCCCGATAGCTTTCTTCGCCGTGGTCCGGTGCGGGGTCCATCTTGCGGGCAAGCCCGGGAGCGGCTTGCGGCTGGTCGGGGAACGGAGGCGCGGGATATAAGTTGCGTGGGTCGTTCAGAGAGGCTTTGTCGTTCATCATCACACCAAGTTCTGTTTTGGGCTGATTGGATCGTGGCAATTCGCGAACGCGGCTTGGGGATGTTTGTTCCTGGATCGCAACGCCGGGGAACTATCCGCGCAAGGATTCGTTCGTTTTGATCATCAACCAAGGAGGAAGCATCATGCCCCGAGGTGACAAATCGAAATACACGGACAAGCAGGAACGTAAGGCAGATCACATCGCCGAAAGCTATGAGGACCGCGGCGTTTCGGAGAAAGAGGCCGAGCGTCGCGCCTGGGCGACCGTCAACAAGGACGACGGCGGCGGCAAGAAGGCCGGCGGATCCGGGCAAGGAAAGCATACCGGTCACCCCGCCGCCCATAAGGGTGGCGAGAAGGGTGGAAAGGCCGCTGCATCTCGATCTGCTGCCGATCGCTCGGCATCGGCGAAGAAGGCTGCAGCAACCCGGAAACGCAATGCAGAACACGCGCATCATTAGATTGCCGTGCTGACACCGGGGCCCGTCGCTGGCACCTCTCGATCAGCCGATATCCCGGTGATCGAATAGCGAAGCTGATCGACAGGCGGGATGGAATGCTCCCATTCGCTACGCGCAGGTTCCGAGAGCACGTGGGCAGAGCCGGGTTCGGCAATCACCGAGATGCGCTCCCATCGCTCTCCGGCACCGCGCGTAAGCCTGAAGGTGCAGGGCGACAACAGAGAAACCCCGACAATCCGCCCGAAGACCTTTTTGTCTCGGTGCCAGCCGATCGGCGCACCGGGTGCATATTCGGTGATGAGAGCCTGCTGCAGTTTATCCGGCGCGATGCCGGCAACGGTGCGGCTGCTGGTGTTTTGTGCGGTGCGGCGGAAGGCCCGCCTCCAAAAGAGGCGAGCCCGAAGGCTTATCAGCGACTATATGGACGCTATTCGCACGGCGCGCGGCGGCTGCGGCTTCCGCGCCATCTTCCAGGCTGCCACGACGGCCGGCATCCCCGCCTCGAGACAAGCCGCCATGAACGCCTCCAGGGCAATGACGGCGGGCACGATACCGTTCAGCGCTCCACGGCAAGTTTTTACGGCGCGCTCGTGACGCTCACCGTGGCGCAGAGGCCATTCGTTTTCCAAAAAGTCGAGCGCGTCATAAACGCCTGTGAACGTGCGCTCCAATCCGCACTGCAGTCGGATCGTCGCCGGAGGGGTCCATGGAACATCATTGAGCGGCATTTTCTTCCTCCTTCCAATGCCACGAGTCTTCTCCTCGGAATGATATTGTAAGAGCAAGCCGCCGTTTCGTCTTCAGCGGCTGGTGGCAATCGATTTGGTTTTGGAAATTTCCGATTCAAGAGCTGCTGCGAGAAAAAATTGCTTGTTCTCGCAGACAAAAGGGTTTCCATGCTGCATGCAGCGGACAAATCGTCGGCTCCCCATTTTTCAAAGTCATCATCTCCGCATAGCCAAGAGGTGACAATGGATCCTAAGTCGATCCCGTTACATCGCCAGAAAGCGGGACGATGGAACGGGAGTATCCTCGACAGCCACACCGGCCGCCGAATTCGGCGGATAGTTCTCGATTAAAGCTTCGCGGTGGTCATTCCTTCATCACATACGGTCGGGGCAAGCTCAGTGCACGGCATGGCTGACCAAACGGAAAGGATGGACGGGTTGAACTGCGAGATCATGGCCGTCGCCTGCAGCAGCACGCGCTCGGCATTCTGCACATCGTCACGGGCCAGTTCGTCGGCATTGACGCGAATTGCCTGCGCCATGTTCGCCGAAAGTGCGGCGAAGTGGCGGTTGCCTTCGACATAGGCCTAGCGTGCGGTACCCTCCAGGGCACGCGCAATATCGGCAAAAACCTCTTCCCGTTCCTCAATGCTGAGGTCTTTGATAATTTTGATCTTCTCTTCCATATCGGTCTCACTCTGAACAGACGCGCGATGCTGACCGAGCTCATCAAGCCTCGGCGGCGAAAGAGCTAGGAAGAGAAAAATTCTGTTTCAAGACCTCAGTGAAGCCTGAACTCGCCCTCGACACGGCGCCATTCGTTCGGTCCCATCAGACGCTGATGGGTATAGCGGACGGAATGCAGCGGCCCGTCGAGGCTCTCCTGCCAGAAATCCAGGAACTTGTGCATCTCGGGAAAATCGGGAGCCAGATCGTAGTCCTGCCAGACATAGATCTGCAGAACGGATTCGAAATCTGACGCTCCAGATCCGATGAAAATTGCATGCTTCATCTCCGTTTCATGACACTCCGAAGGTGGCGCAAAATTTAGCCGCCATCAACGGATTTTTTTAACGCAGAACACCAGTTTGTTGTTCCTTTGTAGCAGGTTAGCAGCCATGTAGCGTGAGTGCTAATTTTTTGGTTCGCCCTCTTGAAATCGAAAAACCACAAAAATAAATTTTTCGCACGAACGCTCGAGTGAGGTTCGCACCCGCCCGGACTGGTCATCCGGTCCGGCTCGGGGATCAGCGTCATTTTTTTGTCCATTGGAGGAAAACATGTCGTTCCGACCGCTTCATGATCGCATTCTCGTCCGCCGGGTCGATTCCGAAGAAAAGACCAAAGGCGGCATCATCATGCCGATCCGGCCCTGCCCGCTGGCGCCGGCATGGACTACCAAGCTATCGAGACAGGCTCGCCTCACCGCCTGGGGCGAGCCACTTGCGGAGTATATATGAGCTTACCGTCGAAAGAAGAGGCCCGCCTGTGCGCCAGCGTCGTTAAAGGGATTGCCGGAGCAACAAGGATTACGGGCGACCCAACCTCTATCGGAGCGCTGACGACAACGGTCGCCAGACTGTTTAACAGGGGCGTGCGAGACCGCGACCTGCTTTTGTCAGAGGCGATGAGAAATCGCCGCCATACCGGTGGCTCGTGAAGAGCGTGGCGCGCTCCTTTGGCGAGCTGCGGAAAATGAACCCAGGTACCATCGATTTATCTATGGAGCCAGAAGATGAGAGAGGACATCAATAACCGTAAAACCAACTACGGCGCCGCAGCAGCGCTGAGCGCCGGGCATCTGCTTCAGCCGGCCGAACATTTCGGTCACCCTCGTGACGTGCTTGCGGCCGACCACATTGGCGATGACGAGAAGCGAGCTATTCTCGCATCCTGGGCGTCCGACATCTTCGCCATCGAGTCCATTCCGGCTCTTCGTCTTTATCCTGGTACGGATAAAGCCGTCTCCTATGATGAGATCATTGAAGCGCTGAAAACCTTGGACAAGCACTATCAGCAATCTGGAGAGCAAGGCTCTGCCAGTTCTTTCAATGTCCGCAGAGCCCATCGCCGTAGACCAGAAATGCGCCGGTTTGGCGGCTTTGGCCTGTGCAACTACCGGAAAGGAGATCGCCGCCGCCTGCCGTTCGAGACATAACTGCGGCTAACCTACCGCGTGCCTATTGAGGACGCGGGCATGATTTTCGACGACTCTTTGCTCGATTGAGGAGGTTTTGCCGATGAAGATCGCTCAGATCGCACCACTCGCCGAAAGCGTTCCGCCCAAGCTTTATGGGGGAACGGAGCGCATTGTTTGCTATCTCACCGAAGAACTTGTCGCCCAAGGCCATGAGGTCACTCTTTTTGCCAGCGGCGACTCCGTCACCAACGCCAAGCTGGTGGCGTGCTCGGACGTCGCGCTCAGGCTCAACCCGGCTGTCAGGGATCACCTGCCGCATCAGGTCGTGATGCTGGAGGAGATCCGCCGGCGGGCGCACGAATTTGATGTGCTGCACTTCCATATCGATCTCCTGCATTTCCCGCTGATCGGAGACTTTGCCGATCGCACGGTCACGACGCTGCACGGCCGGCTCGACCTGCCGGACCTCAAGCCCTTCTACAAGGCTTTTCCCGATATTCCGCTTGTCTCGATCTCCAACGACCAGCGCCGCCCGATGCCGCCGGTCAACTGGTCGGGAACGGTCTACCATGGCCTACCGGTCGACCTGCTGCCATTCACTGAAAAACCCAAGGGCAAATATCTCGCCTTCCTCGGACGGATATCGCCGGAAAAGCGGCCGGATCGCGCCATTCAGATTGCTGCTAAAGCAGGGATGCCGCTGAAGATCGCTGCGAAGATTGACAATGCCGACAGGGCATACTGGGAAACGGTGATCGAGCCCCTGGTGAAGAGCCATCCAAACGTGGAATTCGTCGGCGAGATCAATGAACATCAGAAGGCGGAGTTTCTCGGCAATGCGGGTGCGCTACTCTTCCCGATCGACTGGCCAGAACCGTTCGGGCTGGTAATGATCGAGGCTATGGCATGCGGCACCCCCGTTATTGCGTTCGGCTGCGGTTCCGTGCCGGAAGTGGTCGACGCCGGTGCCTCCGGTATCATCGTCGATACAGTCAGCGAAGCCGTGGAAAACGTCGGATGGGCGCTGCGTATGGATCGTCGCAAGGTTCGTGAGACGTTCGAAAAGCGCTTTTCTGCAAAACGCATGGCGCGCGACTACCTCGATATCTACCGCTCCCTGCCAGGTGTTCGCACTCATGCGGCACGCATGCGCCGATCCAACGGGGCTGCTGCCGGCCTGCAGGTCGTCGCATAGGGAGAGGTCATGTCGAGCGCGATAACAAGCATTAACGGCACATCGGGGACGCCAGCGCAGTCGCCGCTTGCTCAGTTCTTCATTCCGGCCACCGCTTCGCTGCAGGAGCGGCGGCCGCGCACGCTGAAGCACGGCGATACCTTCGCTGTCTTCGACCACAACGGTGACGCGCTTTCCGGGCCCGGAAGCCCGGAAGGCCTCTTCCACCGCGATACCCGATATCTCTCACATCTCTATCTGACGATCAACGGCGAGCGACCGATGTTGTTGTCGTCGACACTGCGAGACGACAATGCCACACTGACATGCGATCTGACCAATCCTGATATCTTCGATGAGAAGGGCAAGTTCATGCTTGGCCATGATCTCATTCACATTCGCAGGACCCGACTTCTCTGGAACCAGTGTTGCCATGAACGCTTGGCGGTCAGGAACTATGACGACCGGCGGCAGCACGTTCGCATCGAAATCTCCTTCGGAGCCGATTTCGCAGATCTCTTCGAGGTTCGCGGCACCGCAAGAGCACGCAAAGGACGCCATCTTCCCGCCGTCATAGAGCGGGATTCGATCGTTCTTTCCTACACCGGCCTCGATGACCGGAAGCGATCCGCCCGCCTGTCCTTCGATCCACAACCCGACGACGTCCGCAGCGATCTTGTCGCCTACAATCTGCATCTTGAGCCGCATGAGACAAGATCGCTCTTCCTGCAAATTGGCTGCGACCAGACCGATGGCGACCCAAGCCATCGTTCCTTCTTCTTGGCGCTGCGCGATGCCCGCCGCGCGTTGCGCGCCTCTTCCTCGCGTGTCGTGTCTATCGCGACATCCAACGAGATCTTCAACGAAATGGCCCGTCGCAGTGTTTCGGACCTCTACATGCTGATCACCGATAAGCCGGAAGGACCATATCCCTATGCCGGTATTCCCTGGTTCAGCACAGTGTTCGGCCGTGACGCGCTGATCACCGCGCTTGAAACCCTTTGGTTCGATCCGTACATCGCCCGCGGCGTCCTTGGGCATGTGGCAGCCAATCAGGCGACCGAGATCGATCCCGCCTCCGATGCCGAGCCGGGCAAGATCCTGCACGAGGTGCGTTACGGCGAGATGGCCGAGCTTGGCGAGGTTCCCTTCCGGCGCTATTACGGCAGCATCGATTCGACGCCGCTGTTTGTGATGCTGGCCGGTGAATACCTCGGCCGGACCGGTGATCTATCGACCATCGACCGGCTGCTGCCACATATCGACGCGGCGCTGACATGGATAGACGAGCACGGCGACCGCGATGGTGACGGGTTTGTCGAATACGGGCGGCAGACGGACGAAGGCCTGATCAATCAAGCGTGGAAGGACAGTCACGACTCCGTCTTCCATGCGAACGGAACGCTTGCCCGAGGGCCGATTGCGATCGCTGAAGTCCAGGCTTATGTCTATGGCGCTTGGAAGGCCGCAGCGGACATCTTCCTCCGGCTTGGCCGGCTGGAACGGGCGGCAAAGTTCCTTGCGCGGGCTGAGGGCCTACGTCGTGCTTTCGATACGAGCTTCTTTGACGAGGCCCTCGGCACCTATGTGCTGGCGCTCGACGGAGACAAGCGACCCTGCCAGGTCCGATCCTCGAACGCCGGCCATGCGCTGTTTACCGGCATCGCCTATCCGGAACGAGCCGCACAGGTCTCCCGCACGCTGATGAGTGCCTCGTCTTTCTGTGGATGGGGCATCCGCACCGTGCCTTCCACTGAGATACGCTACAATCCCATGAGTTATCATAACGGTTCGATCTGGCCGCATGACAATGCCCTGATCGCCAGCGGCCTTGCCCGCTATGGCTACCGGACGGAAGCGGCGCGGATATTCGAGGGCCTGTTTGCCGCCTCGACCTATATCGACCTGCGCCGCCTTCCGGAACTCTTCTGCGGACTGCCGCGTCAGCGCGCACAGGGGCCGACCTTCTATCCGGTTGCATGCTCTCCACAGGCGTGGGCAGCCGCGGCGCCACTCTTCCTGCTACAATCCTGCGTGGGCCTCGCCTTCGATCCGAATGCCCTGCACATCAGTTTCAACCAGCCGCAATTGCCTTCTTTTCTTGACGAGGTGACCCTGCGGCGCCTGCAGATCGGCAATGGCGCCGCTGATGTCACCGTCCGCCGATCCGGTCGCCATGTCGTGGTCGACGTCATCGATCGCCGAGGCGACGTTCGGGTGCTGACGACGGTATAGGCGAGGCAACCCCTCAAGGAGGCAGGGGCGCCTGCCTTAGCTATTCCAACTCCTCCTCGTCCGAAAACAACAGGTCAACCAGGGCGACGGTCCTGCCGATCGGCAGACGCCGCCCTTCGCCCATCAAGGCTTCGTCGTTGTTAGCCCACGCAAATGCCTCAGCGAGTTCAGCCTGCGTCGCACCTGTCGCCTGACCTCCGCCACCAGAATTTCATCGACAGGCCCAAGAATGGCGATGACGTCGTCTGAAGTCATTGTCGTAGCCATTTGCGCCTCTCTTTGCCTCGGCTCAAATATGGTGGCGTCTCGGAGAAATTCAATTTTTTCACCGAGGAAATTCACTCCCCTTGAAACACTAACTCCCTGAATTATATCAATATTGTTCGATTGCCCAATGGGAATCGACAAGTCCAGGAAGCGGCCAAGTGCTCTTGGCGTCTCCTT
>NZ_JBNDHT010000065.1:0-35400 GCF_056755115.1 Rhizobium sp. SVR5-2C
CATTCTGATCGGCCTGATGGTCGCTTTCATATGGGGACGGCTCCGCTACGACCTCATTGCAGTTCTCGCGCTGCTTGTCGCAGTTTCCACCGGCATCGTGTCGCACGAGGCAGCGTTCGCCGGCTTCGGGGACGACATTGTCATCATTGTAGCCAGCGCGCTTGTCGTCAGCGCCGCGATTTATGGAACTACGTGAGTGATTATAGACGAAGTATGGCGCGCCGAGTTACCCTGGAAGCGAAAACAGCCCCCTACCCTATTCCGGAAGCGTCGATATTGTCTGGGTCGAGCCGACCCTGATCGCCGAGATCGAGTTTCGTGCCTGGACGGCGGACGGTACCTCGTCGACCGCGGCGGGAAGGTAGCTCGCGCGTTCGGCCTGCGTTGGAAGCTGTCCCCAGAGTTGCGCGCCACTGAAATAGAATCCGGTCTCGACCTTGCCGCCGTGAATGAGGAGTCGAGTTGGACACTAACGATGCCAGCTCTGTACGTAATAAGACCAGATGGGATCGTGGAGTACGCCGATATCAGCCTTAACTACACCCGACACTGCGACCCAACCGAGCTCTTTCCAATCCTTAGCCATATTCGCGCATGCCTGATGCACTGATCCTCGCCGCTGGGCCCGCTTTGGATTCCACAAAGCGTGTCCGCCCGTCCAGGGACGCCCGACGCGGGTTTCATCGCGACGGCACCGGTGGCAACGTAGCTTTCGGATATAGCGCCCCCCCCCGCGCCCCCAGCGTGATGCTGCATTGCCATCGCAGGGGCTCAGTAGTGACCGAAACAGTTGACGGTGAACACCAATGGAGCTCCACCAGGTACGGTACTTTCTAGCTGTCGCAAGCACGCGCAACTTCACGCGTGCCGCGGAGATGTGTAACGTCACGCAACCGGCACTGACCAAGGGCGTGCAAAAGCTGGAGCAGGAACTTGGGGGCGAGCTCATCTACCGAGAACGTCAACTTACCCACCTCACTGACTTGGGCAAGGCGGTGCTGCCCATGCTTGAGCGCGCACTTGCATCGACTGAGGCTGTTCGACGCCGGGCGCGGGAGTTTCAGCAAAAGGAAGTAGCTCCATTAACGATCGGTCTCGCCCCATCCATTTCCGCATCGCTCGTTCTCGAGCCCATCGCTGAGATCCGCAAATTCGTCCCCGGCCTCCATGTCGAGCTTCGAGAAGAGCCGCCAAGCCGCCTTGTCGAGCTCCTATTAGAGGGCGAAGTAAATGTCGCCTTGGTTGGTGATCTCGACGAGAGACCGGAAAGAATCGACGATTGGGCGCTGTTCGAAGAGCGCTATGTCGCCGTTCTCGCTTCGTCGCATGAACTTGCCGATCTTCCGGCGATCGGAATCGAAGCGCTTCGCGAAGCCATTATTCTTGAGCGCACCTATTGTGACGTGGCTCCGAAATTTCGCCGTCTCTGCTTTGCCGACGCGCCGCCGCCGCCGCATCCCAACCATCGCAGCTGCCACGACTTGCACCTGCAGCATTTGGCAGAGGCGGGGTTTGGAATAGTCCTCGCTCCCGAGCATATGCCCCGATTACCCTCCCTAAAGGCGCTTCCGATCGAGGGGGATCCGGTATGGCGAGAAGTCCGGCTTCTTGCCGTGCAGGGCCGACGCTACTCACCAGCGCTTGACGCCTTCGTAAAGGTTGCGCGGTTGCGCGACTGGTCTCTTCATACGGGATCGCCTCTCCAAACCGAGAGTCACAGCCATCTCGAAGCGACCGGTATGTCCGCATGAGTCCACATATTGCCCATTTCTTGAGATGCCCGGTATGCTGATGAACGTCGAATTGATGTCCGACCATTTCGATCTTAGCCTGTCATTCGTGCTCGCGGCGCCGCTCATCGCGTCCGTCCTGTCGAGCGTTGACCAGACGGACGAAGGGCTTGCCTCGGGCATCAACAATGCGGCGAGCCGGATTGCGCAGCTTGCCGGCGTGGCACTGGCCGCTGGTGTCGCGTCTTTCGAGTGTGGCTACGAAGTCGGTCTCGCCGTGGCCGCCGTGACCTCGATCCGCGGCGCATTTAAAGCTGCGATAACCCCGGGTCGGGCCGCGGCGAAAGCGGGCGGCTGCGCTTAGAAAGCATGGAATTCAAACAGGTTCGTATTTTCCGAAAATTGCTGACAACCTTAACTTGGCTGAAGCTGCTCTGCAGAGCTGTCACTGTCAGCCGACATTCGCCCGCG
This sequence comes from Rhizobium sp. SVR5-2C, assembly GCF_056755115.1. Lineage (NCBI taxonomy): Bacteria > Pseudomonadati > Pseudomonadota > Alphaproteobacteria > Hyphomicrobiales > Rhizobiaceae > Rhizobium > Rhizobium sp. SVR5-2C. The sequence goes on from NZ_JBNDHT010000065.1 coordinate 2,202, forward strand.
CGACACTGGATCCGACAATTTGGGCGGCGCGCTGGTTTATCGCGACAAAAAGTTAGTTGCATCTCGAGATTAGAAACAGCGGTCTAGCGACAGCTTCGTGCGCTCATCGAGCGTTATGCCCGGTCGTTAATCCTGTGAGGGCGCAGCAGCGTATGGTGCGTTGCAGGAGACCTCGGGACCGAAGCAAATCTACGGCCGAGCTAGGGAGGAGCTGAAATCACACATAGGCACACAAGACTGTCCATTTAACAAAGGTGCGCTGAAAAGCTACGCGACGGCGATCGTGGGAGTATCCACAGCAAATGCGCGGCGCCGAACGTACATCCCGACGGTAATTGAACCGATACTCGCGGCGAATTGGACATCGTCGGATCAGGACTCCATTCTCTCCTGCATTCGAAGCCGTGCGGACAAGCAAGGGCAAGCAGCCTGTCGCCATCTGCATCGATGTCTTCGGAGAGCCGGATGACACCATCACGATCGGTGATCAGCCCGTCCAACAAATGCCGCCGAGCCATCAAGTCCATGCCGGTGAGATCGTGCCCGTCGAAATAGAGAAGAAGGTCGAAGGCGACAAACATCGCATCAAAGAAATTCTGCTTGCCTCCCGGCCGCCGAGCGATTGCTGCAACAGCGGAAGTCTGACCGGCCCCGATCATCGAAGACGACTGCCTCGCCCTCGAGGATCGCCGTATTCACGCCGAGCTGCTTGACAGCCTCCTCGATGCGGGGAAAGCGATGCGTCCAATCATGGCCGCCGCGGGTGATGATCCTCGCGCCCTTGGGCTCGATGTGCACAGCCAGGCGGTATCCATCCCATTGATTTCGTAGACCCAATCCGGTCCCTTCGGTACTTTGGGCTTCAGCAGCGCAAGGCAGGGCTCTATGCGCGCCGGCATTGCATCAAGGGGGAGATCGGGCTGTGCCCGATCGCGAGGCTTGCGGGCCGGGATCGAACCGGCTTCTCAGTCTGCAGAAGGGGCTTTGACTTCGGCAGCTTGGACATTCCAGCACTGTATCAGGAATACCTTGCTAATCAGTAGGAATCAGCCATCATCGATATATGAGCGATATCTCAAGGCCGTTCGTTACAGACGACGATCCCGATAGGCACATCCGCTGCCAAGATGCCTTGCAGTTCGCTTTCCGCGATCTGATTGCTGCCGCAGTCGCCGCAGGCTGGCATGAGCGAGAGGCGGTCGCAGCAATAGGAGAATTGGCGGACAATTGCATGCTGGCGCTTGCCGCCAACGACGAGACGGCCATCCTTCTCGACCTTCTCAAGAAGATGTCTTGACCCTCTCTACGGTGAGAACATAATAAGAACAAACGGCCACGGCCGCCTGCTTGACAATTCAGAAAAAGGAGAACGGTTATGCCCCGGCAGCCGAAGGAAGAGGAATTGGAGCAAGGCACCTATTGGACACCGCCTTACGAAGCCACTATCACTGACGCGCACCCGCGTCTGATTGCTGCGCTGGAGGTAGGCGCCGATATCGAGCAGATGCACCTCTTCGTAGCCGGAGCCTACGATATGGGTTCCGGCGCGCCAATGGGTCAGTTGGAGGTCGCCGTGGATTGCAACCGCGGGGTTGCTTGCGGCGTCTTCCGATCGATCATCAACGGAGAGGATGCATCGGGCAAACCTGCTTGGTTTGCCTACGACGAGAGCCCCGATAGCGCGATCCAATTGGTTCTTGACACGGCAAGAGCCGAAGGGTTCGTTCTCTGATGCATCCGGCCACAAAGGAAGACATCGACTATGAGGTTGAAGCCGCCCTCGCCTTTCATGACGACGATGCCAAGGCAACGATAGCAACGCTGCTGGCCGACATCCGTCACCTCAGGCTTCAGCTCGCCTTGACGGTAAGCGCGATTAGCCGCGGCATGGTTCGTGGCTAGTCGCCTAGGTATGACCGCTAAACGGTGTCCTCATTGCGGAACATCGAACGGGCGTATTTAGTTACGCTCTCGAAATCAGGGGGAGCGAGCTCTGGCATGTGCGGACGCATTTTCATCAAGACCATCTTGAGAGCATGATGGACGCCTTTGCGTTCGCAGATCGGAAGGGCGCGCTCGGCCTCTCCAATCAATTTCCCCGCTACAATGGTGCCCTTTCCCTCGAGTACCCAATCATCATCAAAGACCTGGTGCGCGAGCCCGTCACGAAGGGCACAATCTTCGTCAGCGCACGATGGGGATTGATCCCGAGGTGGATGCCACCGGGCGGAAGGCCACCGATCAACGCGCGCTGCGAAAGCATCACCACAAACGGCATGTTCAAGGCAGCCTATCGCGCGCGCCGCTGCCTTTGTGCCTATTGCTTCTTCGAATGGAAGGACATCTTCGGCACTGGCAAGAACAAGCAGCCCTACGCCATCGCCATGAAGTCGGGAAGGCTGTTTGCGCTGGCCGGCGTCTGGGAAACATTCCGAGATCAGGCTGGGATTGAAATTCGCGCGTTCGCCATTGTCACCTGCCCGGCGAACGAGATGATGGCCGCGATCCACGACCGCATGCCGGTCATTCTCCACCCGGAAGACTATGGCCGCTGGCTATCTCCGGAGCCTGATCCGAACGACCTGATGAAGCCGTTCTCCTCCGAACTGATGACGATGTGGCCGATCGACCGGAAGGTCGGATCTCCGAAGAACGACACACCCATATCATCGAAGAGATCGACCCCGATCCCGAACCGACACTGATCTGAAATTATCCACGTGGCGGCCGCCTTTCACCAATTCAGGGCATTTGACCTCGGAAGAGGAAAGGATGACGCATGCGCCGGTTTGTGCCGATACCGGATTGGACACCAGGCTATATCCACGTCTGCCCGCATCACGTGGACATCGTCGCGAAATGCTCGGCCTGTGGAGAGCAGCGGCCATTTGGCAGGCGGGCTCTGCCATATGGGAAACGACACGCGCTGATCGATGATATAGAGGCGCGCCTGAAATGCAGCTCCTTTGGAAAGAAGGCGGGGAAGCTGCTATTCGGCCATTATGCCAATGGGGGATAAATGATCATCGAAGGCCATACGAGGTGTTCCGTCCGTCGTGGGCATCGCCGGAGATAGGATCGCACGCGAAATGTATCAAGGAACGGAAGCTGGCGTTAATCGCCAAGGGAAGGCTGAAAGAGTTTTTGACTGAAAAGGGCTTGCGGGTTGAGTGGAGCGGCGTCGTCGACAAGACGCCGTCACACCGGCCGCTGGTGAATATCTATCGAGCGAACGATGAAGAAATCGGCAAGAAGATGCTCAGGGAGGGCTTCGCTCGAGAGTGGCGGCCGGGGCATCGAAACGAGTGGTTCGGAGAATAAGACCAGAAGATCAGGGAGAGCCGCGCGGCCGGACTGGTGGATCTGGCCGGCGATGGCGCTCGCCATGCTGGGTGCGAGCGCCGGAGTGATCGGGAGCTTGGCGAGGCTGTTCGGTTTCATCGGCTAAGCCGCAGATAAAGCGTCGCGGCAGGGGGGGCGAACCCACGACCGCACATGCGGTGGGGCGGACTCCCTCCCCTAAAGGAAGGGAACTCCTAGCCTCTATTGTGCATTCTGCATCTGTAGCAACGGAGATCCGAATGTAGGACGACAAGACAAAGAAGGGGAAACAGGACGCAGCCGGATAGCAGCAGGCGAGGTATACGAAGTGAGTTATTTCGCTCGAAAGCACGGGATCTCAGCCGAAGTGCGCCGCGCATCTTTATGCGGCATGGGTCGGATCGGGACGCGTGCGATAAAACAGCCAACCGCCTGAAATAGCAAGCGCAGCGGTGAGCCAGCGTTGCCAGCTCAACCCACCCCGGGCATCACCGTCAGCCGGAACGAGGCCGGCGCTACGTTAGCTCCAGATCCGGTATCCGACCTATGCACCGGCCGTTCGGAAACGCGAAGCGCTACCATCAACGTCGTGACTCAGCTAACTGGTTTCCAGATGTACGTACGAAAATAATACGGCTGGGAGCTTAAAGCTCAACCTGCCGCATGATCGCCTGTCGCCGCGATAAATCTTGTTACGCGTTTCCCACGTTGCGATCGCGATCAAGGGCAAGGAAGTTCGGAACCTCCTCGATCTCGGCAAGGATGCCTGCCCTCCTTGCGAACCGCTCGAAGTTGTCGCGAACAGCCCCCAGCGGGAACGAGCCGTTCGCCGCTTTGCGGCAGGCTCTATGGAGGGTGTCATACGCCAAATCGTGGCGCTCCTCCGGCCAATCGTCAAGAAAGTCAAAGACCTCTTCGAGGCACGTGATTTCGGTGACAAAGGTCCCGCCACGCAAATAGACCGCACGATCAAAAAATGAAGGAGCCATACTCCACCTCCGTTATTTGCGCCGTCTGATGGCCCAAAATTACGAAAGTGGACGTGGGTATTCAAGACGAAAAATGCCTTGCGCTGCAGCATTTCGAAGCGATAGCGGTAGCTCGACCCAGAGGGGAGCAGCCGCCGATCACCCGGCGCAGAGGAGGCCCGCGCCAGGAGATCGAGGTTGTATGATGTTGCGCGGAACTAAAGTCTGGCACCCGCGTTTATGCGCCGGCGAGGTGCATGCACATGAACGACGATAAAGTGTGGAACAGACCAGTTATTGTGGCCATCGGTTCGGCCAAAATCGTTATAAAGAGCGCACGTGAAGCAGCGTGGATCCTAGCGGACAGGTGGCCTGTCCTCACAGGCGGTCCCTTTCTACGCGCGCTGAAGGCATGCGCTTCGGCCATGGAAGGAAAGCGTTCGCAGGCTTACGCGCGCTTGGCCCTAATCGCTGCCGCCCGTCATGCTAACCTTCAGATTGAGGCGTAACTCTAATCATACTCTAACTTATCGCCCTTCTTCAGTATCGGTGTAAGACAAAGGAGAAGACCATGGAGCGCGTTGAGCCGACGGAGATCGACGAAGGAGCCGCAATGAAAGTTTGGTCGGTCAGGGAATTTGCAGAGCGACATCGACTGTCCCACGAAGAAGAAACCCGCCTGCTTCAGCTATTTGGCCCCTTTGCGACAGCGTGCGAGCTTCTCCACAATGCTCCGCGGGAGCCGCGTTGGCGATAGGTTTCGAGGCAGTCCCGACGATACGCGCGAGTAGAACACGTCCGCGGCTCGGCGGCGCCTCCAAGCAAAACGGCATCAGAAGGCGGCCGATGGAGAAAAACCCCTTCAATGTAATCCCGGAATGAGGACACGCCGTACCGGACTCACGCTGCGATTTTTTCTTCGGCCTGCTCGATTGTACCGCGTGCCGTATCGTCGATAGCAATCAGCGCGTCGATCGCAGTGTCTATTAATGCCGGTCCCCGCTTTTCCGCGTAGCATGGCGCAAGAAAAAGCATTGGCTGGCCACAAGCGCAACTCGCAACATCACACCCTCACCGAGGTGACATGCCTACAATCGTCGACATGCGCAACAGCTGGAGCGCGCGGTCAGGGAGGGCGGGCCGTAACTACAGCGGGCGTGTCCAGACCGGCCGAGCCATCCGGTGCAATGAGCTTGCGAGCGACCTCGAAACGCTTTCGAAATAAACCCTAGCAGTTCTCATGAGCAGCTAGTATCTCGTTGAGCTGGCTCTGTGTGAACGGTTTCGACAGCCTCGGAAGGTCGGCACTCACTCCATCCGGAAGTTCGGCGTAACCTGTCGCGAGAACAGCTTTCAAGCCCGGATAGCGCTCCGTGATCTTTTTTTCGAGATCTGCACCAGTCATGTAAGGCATCGCTTGATCAGTGAGAACGATGTCAGGCAATGGACCGTCCGCCAGCAGGTTGAGCGCGTCCTCGCCCGATTGTGCTTCAACCGCGCAATGGCCAAGATCCTCCAGCATGAGCACGGTGTTCATCAAAACGAGGCTATCATCGTCGACAACAAGCACGGTTAGCGGCCTGGACGGCGCAACCTCCTGCCGTCGTACCGCTTCCAAGCTCTGACTTGACGGATCAGTCCCCTACCCGACTGGGCCATCAGCCCTTGAACCATCGGAAGTCCCAAGCCCGTACCCTTGCCGACCCCTTTGGTGGTGAGGAAGTCGTCGCCTTCCCCAGCGTATCGGCGTCCATTCCAACGCCCTCGTCCTTAACCGAGACGCAAACGTACTCGCCGGCGCGCAGGTCCTTTATCTGACGCTCGCCGACCACCTGCTTTTTTGCGGAGATCGTTATCGCGCCGCCGTTCGGCATGGCGTCTCTGGCATTGACGACCAGGTTGAGAAGGGCGTTGCAAGCTGGTTGGGATCCGACATTACAAGCGGCAGGTTCAGTGGAAATGTCGTACCGATCTCGACTTCCGGACCGATTGAGCGTTGCAGAAGATCGGCCATTTCCGAAACGAGGACCGGCACACGAACAGGCTCCAGCTTGAGATCCTGCTTTCGCGAGAACGCCAGCAGTCGCTGCGTCAGCGACGCGCCACGCTTCGCGCCAAGGATTGCATTATCGACGAGGTTAACCACTTCGGGAAGTGACGCCGCCTTCTTGCGTGCAATCTGCAAGCTGCCAAGTATGGCCGTCAGAAGGTTGTTGAAGTCGTGCGCGATGCCACCTGTAAGCTGGCCTACAGCCTCCATTTTCTGCGCCTGGAAAAGCTCTTGCTGTGCTCGCTCCAAAGCCTCCTGCGCCTGGCGCTTTTCGGTAATGTCGCGGGTTATCTTTGCAAACCCAATGATCGTTCCATCATCCGAATGAATGCGTCGATGATGACGTTTGCCCCAGAAACGGTTGCCGTCCTTGCGGACACGCCAGCCCTCTCGTTCGAAACGTCCCTCGGACGCAGCGGTTTTCAACGCGGTCTCTGGCAAACCCGCCGCCCTATCTTCTTCGGTATAGAAGCGCGCAAAACGCTGTCCGATAATCTCCTCGGGTGCGTAGCCCTTGATGCGCTGAGCTCCCGCGTTCCAGCTGGCGACATTGCTTCCAGGTCAATCAGGTAAATCGCGTAGTCAGTAACGCCCTGGACGAGAAGGCGGAACTGCTCCTCGCTCCGAGCCGGGGAGGCCGGATACATCAGTCGATCTGCCTCGCGAAGAAGCTCGCCGCGGCCAACCTCGACATTGGCTGGAACGATCATCGCCCCATGCTACAAGTGACCGCATAACCACTTCGACTCAAGATCTCGGCAAAGCGACGATGCAGGCTATTCACCACGACGGCCGCATCTTCATCGCGACCGATCACGGACAGGGTTGCGAATTCGTCGCCCAGGCAGGCACTCCGTGGGCGCTTATGACGATCCAGCGGACCGATGTGGAAAGATCGTTCGTCCACGATGCCAACAGATCGCGCGACATGTAGACGCCGCCGTGCACATCGGGCGCTTTGAGCGCATGAAGGTTGAGCGGGAGGGTCTTGCGGTCGTACACCACCCGGATGGCGACGTCGGCCTCGCGGTTCGTGAGGTTTGCGAGTTCGCCGGAAGAGGTGGCTCGGGAAATTGGTACAGCCGGGATAAGTGGAATATCTGCCTGACTTCGGCTTAGATGCCAGGAACAGGAGATACCATCGCGAGACGACCGCGCCGGAACCATAGCCCGGCTTTCAAGGCATAATCGAGGCGGAAATCCACTTAGCGAAACGTCCGGAACTTTTCAGACAAACCGAGCCACCTCTGGACGATAGGACATCCATCTCGATCTCAGGATGCTGGCGCGCGAACTCCGCGAGATCAGGCATGAGCAGCCGCGTCGCCAGAGTCGGAGCCAGTGTCACCCTCAGAAGTCCCCTCACCCCTGATCGCGGCCGAAGATCCGGGTCTCCAGCTTGTGCGACGTCGTCTCCATATCTTCGGCGAGTTCGAGAACCTCCTCCCCCGTGGACGTCGGGCGGTATCGGGTTGGCAGCTTCTCGAAGATCTGGGCGCCAAGCCGACGAGGGCGCGAGAGGCGACCGCAGAAAACAAGAAAGGCCTTGAGGCGACAAACGCACGCGTCGATCGTGTAGTGCAATCGTTCGGCGGCAAGCTGGATACGGCGATAGAGAGCATCAATAAGGTCGCGACCCCGGTGGAGGTGTTGAGCAGCAAGCTCGATGGCGCGCAGGAGCGAACGAACAAGATCCTTTGGAGAACGCCGATCGTGCGGCGATAGCCGACGGGCGACAGGGATCGCTTTGGTTGGAAAGCGATCCCTGTCGTGTCGGGCCGCATGGTGCCTTCTCCAAAACCCCTGCAGCACTCTTGATATGCCAAAGGCTGCGGCGAAGAGAAATTAGCTAAAAAGGCGTACTAGTATTCCGGAAACCTCGGCAAAAAGAACTCACGACGGCATCGAGCGTCAGCGGCCTTCTAGGGACAAACAGACCAAGAGCCAAGCTGGCCCGCCCGGATCCTTCGAAAGGTTTCCCGGGTCTCTCATGGCCCTCCCTATATCGGATCGCGAGGTGACCGGAGGACCAGGGATCGTCTATGCTGCGGATGGCGATCCCTGGTCACATACCAGGGCACAAGCTGTTGGGGTACCGGGACGACTGCCGTAGCGTCGCATGCTGTGCTTAGGAGGCTCCAGCTTTCAAAACTAAAACGCCGGCTGCGTCCGTTCGTCAATAATCAATGAGGATTAGAGGCCAGCAAGGCCCGCCCACCAGAGAGCGACCCGGCCGCACCCTCAAATTCTCCTGAGACCCTGCAGCGGCGTGGACTCGGTTCAAAGCAGCAGACCAATTCCGAATGCACATTGCCAGATGGTCTTCCCATGGCAAGCCTTAATAGGAAAAATGCGAACAGCGCCGACAGCGGCTCAGAAGGCGACACGACCAAGGGGCTCGTCCAAAGGGTCGCGGATGGGCGAGCCCCTGGGTCTAATGACGACCTCGGATATTGGGTAACGTGGCCGTCACGGCGCTGTGCTTTGGTGGCTTCAGCATCTAAAACTAAAGCGCTGGCGAGCCTGCTCGTCAATAATCAATTGGGATTAGGCAAGAACAAGAAGGGCTCGTCCCTAGGAAAGACCTAGCCGCCTAGAAGGATTCCGCCGAACCCCCAGCGTAGAACCCGGCCCAGTTGTCCAGCCTAGCCGAATTCCAGAAGTATTTTGACAAATGTTTCTTTGCCGTCAAGGGTATGTACTTTAAGCAACTCGTTTCACCGAGCACAGGCACAAGCAAAAGGCCTAACTCAAGAGTAACGGACGCCAAACCGGACAGCGGGTAACGGGGAATGGTGACCGCGCGGTGCCAAGACGAAGTGTCGGTCATCGCTGGCCTTTAACAGGACGGCTGCCGCGCGGCCACACCAATAACGATCAGCGCGAAGGCAGCGTTCCAGTTCGATACCGTACGATCAAAAAGAAGCCCCACCAAAGCGGGGCAGTTTGACGACGAAGGGATCGCGCGACTTTCCAGTAAGGGCGAGGAAGGGTCATCAGCGAACCACGCCACGCGATCCTAAACCTTGCCAATTAGGTGTCGCTAATGTTCTCGTCCGGACGACGTATCGAAACACTCCTTGACCTGTTGAGAGTTTTCGCTTTTGCGGGGCTGCTGTTCTATGAGGTCTTGCGCAAGTGCCGTAATGCCAAGTCGTCAGCTGGATCGGTCTCCAGCAATTCCAGAGCGCGTTCAAAGATTCCCGTTTGCCGCGGCGGTTCTTCTGTGGCGTGTCGCTCATGAAGAGATATCCGGCGTACTAATGCAGCGCGAATACTCTCGCTCCGAGGCTCGACGGGTTTTCGCTCGGCTCCACCTCAATGCCCGGAAGACATTGGCATGACGCCATGCCGGTCCACACATCAGGCTCGTAAAGCGACGGGGGTGACCATTTTCCGCGAAATAATGCCAGGCAATCGAACATCGATCCCACAAAGGCTTGAACAAGGGAGCCCAAAACTCCCATCAGCCTATCCCACGGCGAGAGAGGATCATGAAGCGCTTCAAGTCACCGCGGCAGCTTCAGCGTTTCGTCTCAATCCACGATCCAATCACCAACCTTTTCCACATTCCCCGACACGATATTACTTCAGCACACCATCGAGAACTTCGAGGTGCCGCCATGCAAACCTGGCACGAAATCGCTCGCCGTCAAGCCGTCTGATCGCAGATAAGGTCGCACGTTCTTGGCGTTGGAATGTTAACTTTACGGTTCCCTACTGCGACCATGAGGACGCGAACGGCATCCGGTGCAGTGAGTGGGGCCGGCCGCTGGTGAAGATCTACCGAGCGAATGGTGAAGAAATCGGCAAGACGCTGTTGTGGGAAGGCTTTGCTCGAGAGTGGCGGCCGGGGGCATAGGAATAACTGGTGCGATTGATCGCGGCGCTCAAACTCTCGATTCCATAAACCGCGCTAAGCGAAAAGCTATCCGTTACGCTTGCGATCGGCATCCGTCGAATGCCAGAATGCATAGCTCGAGCACGCCTTCGTTGCAGAAGATTACGCAACTCCCTGAATGTAACCTTTCCACCTTCCCTTGCTCCGGAGGCCAGAACCTCGGCGGCGACAAACGGGTGTCTGCGCACCAATCTGCCGGCTGCCTTGCCCATTGCGGCTAATCATCCTCTCGATCCAAGCGCCTTCCTTGGGGATCGGAATTGACTGGAGTTGTTCGGCCGGCGCCGCGGATATCAAGGGTACTAATGAGCCGCGCCGGCTTGGAGAGGGCGGTCCTTCGCTTCCTTGCGCTTCTTCTGTTTTGGCCGCATCTTCTTTGGCAAAGCATCACGCGCGCTATCTTTGACAGATGATACTGCCGCCTCAGTCGCACGAGCAATGGCCTCGCCGGCGATCCCCATAGCGCGCGCGCCTTTGCGAGTTCCAGTCGTTGCCGCATCCGCGATTTCCTCGCGGTCGCCAATGAGCACGGCAGCCGCAGCGGCGGCCCCGGCAGTAATGGCGTTCGCAAGAACGTTGCGACCGATATCGCTCGCAAGCAAAGCCTTGATCATAGGCGACTTACGGACAGATCGCGGAATTTTGTAGCCGCCGAGCATTTTCGGGATGTTGTTCTTGGCCATATTCGTCCTCCGGTGCCCATAAAAACTGTTATCCGGGAAGATCGTTTCCAGGGCAGTTCCGAACTGACGTCAGGGTGGCGGCCGGGGCATAGAAACGACTGGTGCGGCCAATGATGCCCGAAGATCAGGGAGGGCCGCGCGGGCCTGTGATCTGGCCAGTGATGGGTCTGGCCATGCTGGGTGCGATTGCCGGCGTCATCTGTAGCTTGGCGGCGCTGTGCAACGCTTTCTGAATAACCGCATGACCCCGGACGGGAACAATGCAACGCTTCAACTGTTGGCGCATCGGATAGCGGAGTTCGTCCGTCAATGCCGAGGTATTACTTTCATATTCGGGAAGGCGATCAGATAGTCGAGGACCTCGAAGGTGTCGATTTGCCGAACATCGGCGCCGTCCAGGAAGAGGCGCTCCAAGCTGCCCGCGAAATAGTCGCGGAGCTAGTCGTTCAGGGTCACCAACTCGACGAAAAGCGCTTCGAAGTCGTTGATGAAAACGGGGACATCGTCTTCGTCTTTCCCTTCAGGCTCACCTTACCAGATTGAAGCTAGGCCGAACCGATCTTGCCGTTTGCTAACCAAGGTCCGCCGCGCTGTCAGGCCTGATTGCAGAATCATCCTGCCCACTGACGCCGATCAAACGCCGGTATTCCGCTTCAGGTCCGCCGTAAATTCCGCCAGCACGCGCTTTAAGGCCGGCTCGGTCTTTGATGGTGCAGAGGCCTCGCGTAGCACGGATCAGGCCCTCACCTTCGAGGATGTGCAGCGCGGTTGTGACCCCGGCCCTGCGAGCGCCCAGCATCAACGACAAAAACTCGTGGGTCAGCGGCAATTTCGGACTTCCGACCCGGTCCTGACACATCAGCAGCCAGCGCGCCAGCCGCTGAACGATCGTCGACCTGCCATTGGCAAGCGCCGTGCCGGCGATCTGCAGATGCACGGTCTGTAGATACCGGACGAGGAGATGCTGAAGCGCCGGCCTCGCCGCGATCAGGGACTGCATCTGGGCGGCTGGCACGCGCCGAGCAGTTGACGCAACCTGGATGAAGGCTTCGTGCGGCGACTGGTCGATCCCCGAGAGCACGGTCATTCCGACCATTCCTTCCTTTCCGACAAGTCCGGTTTCGATCTCCAAGCCGCCGGGCGCGCGGGCAACCAGCGAGGTTACGCCTGATTCTGGGAAATAGACGTAATCAATCGGACTATTGGCGACCTGCAATTGCTGATGGAGGTTGAGATCGACACGCTCGGATGCGTCCAGAACGGCCCAGGCCGTTTCTTCATCCATCGCTGCGATAAGGGTATTCGACGTGCTGTTCCGGTCGGGCATCGTTGCTCCTCCCTTATGGGCAAGAGCAGATTATCTCCCAAGCGGTCCGCACCCGTGATCATTGAGACCGATAACTCAGTGTATGCCCTTGGGCCTCCTATGGCAAACGGGGCGGCCCAACGTACGAAAGCGCACAACACCTTCCATGCCTACGCTACGGATTGGAACATAGCGCCACACGGATCGTTTGGTATCGGGAACGCGTGGCGTGGTTCGTTGATGACCCTCCCTTGCCCTTACTGGAAAGTCGCGCGGTCCTTTCTTCGTCTCACTGCCCCGCTTCGGCGGGGCTTCTCTTTTGATCGTACGCTAGCAACCTGAAACGCAGTGTTCGTTCCGGCATTGATTCGCCGGATTGCGCGGCGTCACCCCGCCAGGCAACCAGGCGGCAATGCTGGCAACCTGACCCCGCACTCTCCACCAGCCAGCTAAATCTTTTTTCGTACGCTAGCGGACCGGAACTCAGATAGAGTCAATTGGTTAAACAGGTGGCCGCGCGGCGGTAGTCTACCTTTCCTCAGGCGCCAGGGATGACCGACACTTCGTCCTGGTGCCGCGCGGCCACCATTTCCCGACTTGGTCCGCTTCGGCGGGCCATTTTTTTGGAACCTTCCTGGCTAGCCTTGTTTGACACGCTTGGGCTGCGTAGCAGTTCCTCCTGTTCAACCGGATGATACCCCAATCCGGGTGCCACGTGGTCTATCCCGCGCTGAATGGGGGGCTCAGAGGCGCGGCAAGGGCTCGCTTTTCCGTAGGAGCGGGCCCTTCGATCCTAATCCTAATTGATGATTGACGCGCAGGCCCGCCGGAGCTTTATTTTCCCGCCGGAGCTTTATTTTAAAGCGCTGTAGCCGCCAAGCACAGCACCTAGCCGCGGCAGCCGCTCTCCAACCAACGCCGTGGTATGCGAAAGGGCTCGCCATTTCTGACACGTTTGGACGAGCCCTGGTCGTATCTACCTCGCGTAGGACCTGTGGTCATCTTCTCCAGCGCGCTACAGTATACCGGGCGGCCGTCAAAGAAGCATGTACCAGACGCATCATCCAGGTGCAGCGGGTTGCAACCGCTCTTTGAAGGCGCCTCATTCCGAGGCGCTGTTTGGCGGCGCTGTTCGACGCCTTCACCTAAAGGGGTGGTCAGACTAAGTCTTGCCGTGAAGATTTATTGGGCAATCTGACTACTGGAGTCGGTCGTGCATGGACTCAGGACAGATTCGATGCCGCATTGCCTTCTAGGCGAACCAAGTGCGGCCGGGGGCTCGCTTCCCGTAGGGGCGGGCCCCTCGTCCTCTGCTCGTGCGATTGTGGAACCGCGGCGACACCGCTGCATTATAGCAGCATACTCGCACTCTCCAACTCGCCCCGTTTGAAACGGCGGGGCTTCTCCTTTGGGGCTGGTCTGTCAAGCAAAGGATATCCTCTCCGCCTACGAGGCGGGGCGTTGGTCGTTGTGATGGTTGATGAGTAACGGCTTTGGCGTCCCGGATGATGATGGGTGCCCGCCAGGGGTCTGGCTTCTCTTCCAAGTCGGCGCGCGACCGCTTCATGATCGGGTCGGATGGTGTTGTCGACCCGCATCCGATGCACGATGATTGCCAGGCGTCGAGCCACCGCCACGGTAGCCTTCGCCATGCCTCACGGACGAGCGAAGGTGAGGCCATTGGCGAGCTGCGTTCGATTGCGAATGAGTCTCTCTCGCAAACCGACCAGCATCAACGCCGCCTGCTGGTCCGCGGTCTTCACCGGCACGAACCGCATGGTGGGTCGGCCCATCGCCTCACACAATGCCTCGGCGTCCGCCGCGTCGTTCTTGCAGCGTTTTACATAGGGCTTCGCTAACTGAGGCGCGATCAACTTCACTTCGTGCCCCAAGGAACCTAATAACCTCGCCCAATGATGAGTGCCGCCGCACGCTTCGAGTGCGATGGTGGTAGGCGCCGTTTTCTCGAAGAATATCGCCATCTCCTTACGCGAGAACTTCTTGCGCAGGATTGGTTGCTCGACCGCATTCACGCCATGCAATTGGAAAACGTTCTTTGACGTATCCATGCCAATTCGGATAATCTGTTCCATGGACGGTCTCCCTCGATTGAGCTTTCAACGAACTCACTCTGGCACATCGCGATGCCGTTGGGAGCCGCCCACCCCAACATGGCAGATCTCCTGACTGGTTGAACCATTGGAGCCTGCCCGGAAGATCGATATCCCGCTACTCCCATGCATGGAGGCCGCCGCTGGAGCCCCAATCATTCGATCTTTTTTCTCCGTACGGTAGCGGACTGGAACGCTGGCTGGGCCGGTCGGTTATCGGAGTGGCCGCGCGGCAGTCTTGCTGTTAAACGCCAGCGATGGCACCCACCTCATCCTGGCGGCGCGCGGTCATTGAGGGTTTTGCCACTATCGCTAGTCAGCCGCTGCCATCGATCGTTCAATCTTGGGCGAAATGTCCTCCTTCGTACCGGGAAATGTGTCGACAAAGACGACGATGTCCTTGGAGCTGACGAGCTTTTCGATGATCGCATCGGGGATGCCCTGAGAGAGCGCTTCGGACCGGTAATCTGGACTGAAGATCTTGAAGCGTTCCACCATGACGCTCGGGCGGCTTTCCGCCAGGATTGGCAACGCTATTGCGGGATAGTTGGCTTGGTGCACCAAAGGGATGGCCAAAGGCGTCGCGGCAAAGATAGCGGCCGCGCCCGCTGCGATCGAATAATGTACGCGCCGGGTGCGACCAAGGACTGGCAACGGATCGCTGTCCATCTGCCGCGCGCAAGTCGCGAACGCCGGAACGTAACGCCCTTTGGGAATCGTGATGATAATCCTGTCATTCAAGCCGGCTATAAGTAAGTCCGTATGTCCTTCTTCTTTGGCTGAGGTGGCTCGCCCTACACTGGTCTTTCGAGGGTTGCTCGGATAGGCCGAGCCGATCCTCACCACAGGAGGACGAGCCGTGGCAGATATAGAGAAGCTTTTGTCGGAATCGATGTTGCCAAGCTGAAGAATGCGATCTCGATTGCTGAAGCTGGTCGGACCGGAGAAATCCGTTATGTCGGCGAGCTTGAAGCATCGGATGCCAGCATGCGCCGCGTTATTCAGCGAATAGTCGCGAAGTTTGCTTTCCCATGCGGCCTCCCTGGGCGAAGCGCTCGGTGCATTTTACCACACATGTCGATTTCACGCGTCAGGAATCCGCGGAAGCTCGGGACTGGTCGCGGGGGATCAAGGGTTGGACGAAGTATGGTAAAGCTACTTTAGAGTCCCCGATAGGGGCTCGGGAAACCCCACGCCTTAGGCGGCTGGGATCGCGGCGCGTCCGGTGTAGGGGCTATTGGGTGGTGAGCAGCGGCAATGCCACCGAACGAGATGTGGGCCGAATACATCAAGAACCAGGTTCCGCCCGAGCCAGACGACGGCTTTGACGTGAAGTGAGTTCGCGCCCCGTCCCCCCCACGGGCGGACCCATCCGGCTTTAAGCCGTACCCCGAAGCCACCGCCTTTCTGGCGATGGAGTATTCACTAGTCAGATCTGCAGTGGGGCCGATCGCGACCTTCGCCGCACCCAGCACAAATGTCATGAGTTGGCGCAACTGCGACCTCCAGCGTCATCGCCGGAAATGTCTGCTTTCGGGAAGTTTCAAAGCTGATCTCTGCTGGCGACTTGGAGGGGGCAAAGCGGAAATAATTTCCACTTTTGGGGCCGACAGCCGACCGTCCGCTGCTAGGAAATGCAACACGACAAGCGGACACATGGCCGCCCGATGCCAAGGTCTGAAATCGGCCCCGAACCGGCCGTTCGTTCCGGCTAGTCGACCGTCTGCAATCGGTGAAAAGGCGAAGCTCGGTCGCCCCTCCCGCCAGGTCTAGTTCGCGCCATCGTCGCATCGTTGACGCGTTCACTTTGTCATCCACCTGGCTAGAGCAAATGACGACTGTCAAACCAACAGCAGACTGGGATGTGAACCTTAACTATCCTATAATTGCAACAGACGCCGTTCTACACCGGAGCATCTCATGCAACGGAAGCTTGCGGCGATACTGGCCGCTGACCTCGCCGGTTACAGCCGCCTCATGGAGATCGATGAGGCCGATACCCTGGCGCGGCTTGGAAGCACCCGCGAGAACATCATCGACCCGAAGATTTCCGCTCACAATGGCCGGGTGGTCAAGCTCATGGGCGATGGCGCGCTTATCGAGTTTCCCAGCGTGGTTGACGCTGTCAGGTGCGCCGTCGAAATCCAGCAAGCGATGGCCGAGTGCAATGAGGAGCTACCCGCTGACAAACGGCTCGAGTTTCGCATCGGTGTCAATCTTGGTGACATTATCGTCGAAGGACAGGATATCTATGGCGACGGCGTGAATGTCGCGGCAAGACTCGAAGGATTGGCTGATCCGGGAGGCGTTCTGATTTCGGGAACGGCGTACGATCACGTCGAGAGAAAGCTGGACTACGCGTTCGATTTCGTGGGTGAGCAGCAGGTCAAGAACATTGAAAAGCCCGTTCGCCTCTATCGAATTCGCCTTGGCGATCATCCCCGAACGGAGGCCGCATGGACACGGGGCAAGCCCTATCGCTCATGGCTCTGGCTCTCGGCCGCAGCAGCTCTGGTGCTGGCAGTCGGAAGCGTGGTTTTCTGGAGCAGTTCCCGTGCACCACATGTCGAGTTGGCCTCAAGGACGCGGATGGAATTCCCATTGCCGGACAAGCCGTCCATTGCGGTCATGCCATTCACCAACATGTCCGGCGAAGCGGCGGAGCAACATTTTGCCGACGGTATGACAGACAGCTTGATCACCGACCTGTCGAAGATTTCCGGTCTCTTCGTCGTCGCCCGAAACTCGACATTCGCATATCAGGGCAAGCCAGTGACGGCCAGTCAGGTCGCCGAAGAACTGGGTGTGCGATATGTTCTTGAGGGCAGCTATCAGCGTGCGGGAGACCGGCTCCGCGTCAATGCCCAGCTGGTTGACGCGCTCACCGGAGGCCATGTGTGGGCCGATCGTTTTGACGGCAACGTTGCCGACGTTTTCGGTGTTCAGGACGCATTCGTAACCAAGATTGTCGAGGCGCTGGAAGTCAATCTGACCGGAAATGAGAGAATGGAGATCGCCCGCGGCAGGACGGACAGCCTGCGTGCGAAAGAGGCATTCGACGAGGGTTGGAGCCTCTATCTTCGTTTCAACGCCAACGACAACGCAGCGGCTGTCGCGCCGCTCAAGAGAGCAATTAAACTCGATCCCGAGTACGGACGCGCCTACGCCACGCTCGCTTTGGTCTACTTCAGGGTCGAAGACTACGACTGGTACGGAGAGGCTCTCTTCAGAGACGATGAATACGTTTGGAACCAGCGATTTGGAGCACCTCCGAAGGAGGTCGTGTGGCGAGGTCAGCAGCAACTGGACAAAGCCATCAGATACCCGACGGCTCTCGGATACACGGCCCAAGCGCTGGACCGTCTGCGTTTTGGTGAAGATGCACGCCGCGAAGCCGCCCGGGCGATCGAACTCGATCCTAACGATCCTGAAGCGCAAATCGCCATGGCTTGGGCCC
The DNA here is from genome assembly GCF_056755115.1 of Rhizobium sp. SVR5-2C. Classification (NCBI taxonomy): domain Bacteria; kingdom Pseudomonadati; phylum Pseudomonadota; class Alphaproteobacteria; order Hyphomicrobiales; family Rhizobiaceae; genus Rhizobium; species Rhizobium sp. SVR5-2C. The sequence continues at coordinate 19,999 of NZ_JBNDHT010000065.1, forward strand.
TCACGGCTTCAGGTAAGCCAAGCGAGGCTCTGGATTATGTCGAGAAAGCGCTTCGCCTCAATCCGAACTTCCCAAGCCATTATGTTCTTGCCCATGGCGTTGCGCTATTTGCCGCAAACGATCTGGAGCAGGCGGCTGAGGTTTTCGACAAGGGGGCCAAGAAGAACCCGAACGCAACCGCACTTATGCCGCCGTTCGCATCCGTACTTGTTGGCCTCGGTCGCCGGGACGAGGCAAGGCGCAGGCTTCTGATGTGGCGGCCGGGAACAGACCAGGCCACTCTCGAGGGCCTCGCACGCGACTATAAGTTCCCCATTCGATGGGCACCTGAATACAAAGGGGTGCGGGAGCGTTTGCTCGACGGTGTCCGTGCTGCTGCAATGCCGCTGGACGTGACCGTTTCGAGCCTCACAGCTCAGCTGAACAGGGGCGATCCTGCTAACCGGCGAAACGCCGCAAAGCGTTTGGGTTGGTTTGGACCGGCGGCCGCAGAAGCCGTGCCAGCCCTGATTATGCTGCTCGAAGACGTCGGGGTCCGTGAGGAGGCCGTGCAGTCGCTGAGAAAGATCGGGCCCGCGGCCAAGGCTGCGATTCCCGCGCTAGTGGTGATGGAGAGCGAGAGTTCTGTCGGTAGCTACGCCAAGGATGCACTGAAGGAAATAAGGGGGTACTGATGATACCATCGTCGTCTCCGGCCCACCGCACGCTCCGAGGGAGGTGTCGGGGTCTGTCGCGACTCGACGATCGTCTTCAAAAATGCCTAGGCTACGCAAACCGCGGCAAGAGGGGCATGGGGTACAGTGCGCCCGCCAGTCTGCTGATGACAACTCATGGCGCAAACCCGCAGTTCGGCGACATCTGTGCATGTCCGCTTCTGGGATACCACAGTGCTCTGCTCAGTGTCCGACTTGAGGGCGCATTCCGGCCACTCCTCGACGTCCCGAGGGGCTGGTGGCAATTACTACCTAATACCGGATATTTCCCGCCGGACGCTCCCTTAGTTCGGTTAGCGAAGCCAGCTCGCTTCCTACGCTGTCCAATGCCGGCCGCAGCGTGGCGAGCAGCCGCTCGCCCGCCTCCGTCGGTGCGACGTTTCGCGTCGTCCGCGTAAGGAGACGGACGTCTAGCCGTGCCTCGAGACGACGGATCGCGTGGCTGAGCGCGGACTGCGAGGTGCCTAGCCTCGCAGTCCGCTCGAGTGAAGTTCTGCTCCTCCGCCACCGTCATGAACGAATTGAGATCGACCAGTTCCTCGCGCCTCATTCATGAACTCCCGATATCGATGCAGTAGGATTGCCCAAGTTCAAGCAGTCAGTCCAGTGACGGTCAACGCTTGGCGCGCGGCAGCCGTGCGAGACTCTTGAAACCACCGATCCCAGCAATGGCCACTATACCGGCCAGCGGCAGCGGGGTGCCGTCGGCGAATGCGCTGACCGCGGCCGAGCCGAGGATACCGCATCCGTAGTGCAGCGCTCCCACAAGTGCGGACACGGACCCTACCCGTTTCGGAAAGTCTTGCAGTGCACCGCCCCGATCGAGTTGGCGACGATCAGTCCGTTCCAGCCAGCCGTGCCAACCCGCCCCATCCGGTGACACCTGTGACAATCAGGACGACTCCGCAGGCAGCCGCGCCGCCCGATCCGACCTGCAGAAGGCGCCGGCTGCCGAAGCGGCCACTAACCTGGCGTTGACGACGTTCGCCACCATGGATACTGTCCTTGTCAATCCCGCTCGCTGTGAGCGACTGCGAAGGCCATCAACGAATTCTCCGGGAGAGCGTTTCCTGACCGCGAAAATCCGGACGCTTCTGGCGGGGATGGGGAAGGTCTTGCCGTTGGTAGAGTTCCGCCCTTCGCGCTCCGAGGGACTGAACCCGGCGACTATCACCGAGCGCGGAAAAGGCTAATCGCACCCCAGGTCGCGCCCGATGGCCCAAGTTGTGCACGAGATATGGCCCGCGACGGCGATCGGATCACCGGCGACAACTTTTCGTTCAACTGGCTAACGAGATCGTCGAACGGATAGCCGGCCATTTCGACCACCCCGCCGCCTACGACCACCACCTCCGGATCCGTTAGGGTGATGGCCATCGCCATTGTCAAAGCTTGGTCGGCCACGAAAGTGCGTAGCTCGCGCTTCAGTTCGGCGTCGCCAGACTTGAAGATTCCTGCAATTGGCTGGTTGTACTTCGACGCCAAGGATTGGAGCACGAGTCCTGATGCGTAGGCTTCGACGCAGTCGATCCCGCCGCCCACACCCGAGCGCCCCTCTCCTCTCAGCGGCACGTGGCCAAGCTGCATGCGGTAAGGCCCCCCCATCAGGCTGCCGGAGTCTAGGAACGAGGCACCTACCCCCGTACCAAAATACACTCCTAGCACCAGTTCCCTGCCCTGGGCGGCGCCCTTCAAGGCTTCGCCTCGTGTCTGCAGCGTTGCATCGTGATCCAGGATCACCGGAACGCCACACCGTGCCTCCAGCTTGTCCGCGAAGCCTTCGATCTCCAGCGATGGCACGAGCGGCGCCTTCAGGACGCTTCGGCGCGCTCGATCCAGTATTCCCGGAATGCCAACGACGACGCCGTCGATGCCGCCATCGAGAGTTCTATTCTCCTCGACTAAGATATCGGCCATGAATTCGACGGGGTCGGCTTCGGCGAAGCTGCTTGCGGGAACCACCGCGCGCCAAAGGATCTCGCCAGCGTCGTTGACTACGACCGCCCTTACATTCGTGCCGCCAATGTCGAATGCCAACAGATGGAAATCCTGCATGTTCTCGTGCTCGCTAGTCATATTCGAGTAGTAGGAACTCCCGCACCTGCAGGGGTCGCCGCCCCTTTGTCTAGATTGCGCTCATTCAGAACCGTGAGTTGTCCACGAGAGCGTAGCTTTCGTTTGTCGCACAATCTTTCGCATTCGGCGTTCCAGAAATATAGGAGTACGCCGGCTTCAATCCGTCCAAGAAGAAGGATGAACCCAGAGAGCCAGGCTGCCCCGCTGGCCAAGCCTCCCTGAACCCGGAACGCGCGGTGCGGCGACCATTGCCCATCATAACGCGTTCGACATCCCCCGTGTCGAGATCTCGGAGCACGAGTTGCTGCCGTAGTTCGGAGAGCGGTCAGCTCTTCGAAACCGACATGCTGCGTGCGCGCGAGGCCGTCTCGGGCTGTGCGATCTTGCAGACGATAGGCGGCAGCCCCATTGCGATCAACTCTATGTCCGCGACGATGGCGGTGCCCATTTCCTTCAAGACATCCTCGAGCGCGCCTGCCTGATGCGGTGACAGGATCATGCCGTCGACGCTGCGCACGACGTCGCCCGGCGGTACAGGCTCCACCGGGAAGACGTCCGTCGCCACTCGGATATGGCCGCTGCGGGCTGCCTCCAGCATCGCTGGGAAATCGACGACCGCTGCTCGGCTGAGAAGCAGAAGGATCGACCCTGCCTTCATCAGCGCGAACTTTTCTCGGTTTAGAAAATGCTGGTTCTCGGAGGTGACTCCCGCCAGAACAAAAACAAAGGCACTGGTCGCCAGCAGGTCATCGAGCGACGCCGGCTGGCATCCGGTTTTCCTGATGACGGTCTCGGGGACCCAGGGATCATACGCTTTGATCTTGACGTCGAATGGCTTGAGAAGCGGGAGCAAGGCCCGTGCTAGGTCACCGAATCCGACGAGGCCGACGGGGGCTCTGAACAGACGTCGAGCCTGCCTGTTCGCGTCGAACCCGTAGCTTTCTTGTCCGCTTCGCATCAAGCGATCCGAGCGCGTTATGCCGCGACCAAGGTCGATCGCCATTGCCAGACCGATCTCGGCCACCGGTTCGGCGAACACATGGCTTGCCGACATCACCCGGATGCCGTTTCGGAAGCAGAAATCGTAGTCGATGTTTGGAAGGAAGTTGCCTTCGCTGTTAATGAACGCCCTGAGCCTCTCGCATCGCGACAGCCGTTCGACCGGCATGTCGAACGTACCCATCATGACATCCGCATCCATGGCCAGGAGGGCGAAGTCGTCATCCGTCAGTCCATCCCGCTCGTGTATGACGAGCGTGCCGAGGGACCGGAGGCCTTCCAGAGCCTCGTTGCTGAAAACGTCGGAAACCCGTCTCGGGTGAGGCATGATGAAAATCTTGAAGGGCTGCGTCATTTCACGTCCATGCCAGGTTCGGGTAGAACCGGCGCTTGCGGAAGCGCCGGCCTGATGGTCGGATTAGGGACGACTATTTTCCGACCTTTCCACATGTCGTCATGGCGTCTTCGGGGGTGCAGATCTCGGTGCCGGTCTGAATATAGGGCTCGATCTTCTTGCCTTTTGTCAGATCGTCCAATGCCTTGATCGTCTGATAGCCCATGTCGTAGGGCCGCTGGCCGATGTTGTAGTGGCTCAGACCTGCAGCCAGCAGCGGAAGCTGCGGACCGAAATTGTCTCCGAAGACAACGACAAGGTCCTTCTTGTCGAGCCGCTCCTTGAGCGGCTCCATGGCCTGTTTGTAGGCCTGAGGCGCATACTGAGCCCATCCACCCACCGCGACGAAGGCGCTCAGGTCGGGATTGTTGGTCATGACGTCACGAACCTGCTGGGCGGCGAGCGCGATATCGTCGTTGTTGTAGACTGGGCATCCCGTCGGTTCCGTCCAACCATTTTGGCCAGAAAGCCTTTCGATCGGCTTGTCCTTTGAAGAGCCCGCCAGGGTGTCGCGGATGCCTTGGACGCGGCCCTTGAGGTTTTCAGAGGCCGGCGCGCCGGACTGGATGCACACCGTTCCGCCGCTCTTCTTGTTATCGAGAACCTTCTTTGCGAGTTCGACGCCGAACTGATAGTTGTCGGTGCCGATGTAGGTGGCGCGAAGCTTGGCGTCCTCGGGGAGGACGTCCGTATCGAAGGTCACGACCGGGATGCCCTTGTCGTTCGCCATCTTGAGGATTCTAGCCATCGCTTTCGGATTGCCCGCGGAGATTCCAAGCCCGTCGACGCCCCGCGTAATCATGTCCTGCGCGAGTTGAACCTGCTTCGCTTCGTCGTATTCCGTCGGTCCGATGTACGTGCACTTGACGTCGCCGAGTTCCTTGGCGGCTGCCTGGCAACCGGCGTCGATCGGCGGACTGAAGGCATTGTTGAGAACCTTGAAGACGAGCGCAAATTCGCGCTCTGCTGCACTTGCGCCAGTTGCTCCCAAGCAGGTTGCGACGCACGCGACCGATACGGCGTATTTCAGCGTTTCAGACAGCGACATTTTGGTCTCCTCCGTGGTTCGCTGTTCCTAATTTCCGTCCTAGCGGCGCAAGGACCGGATTCTTTCAAGAATGACTGCCGCGAGGATGAAACCGCCCACGAACATTCCTTGCCAGAAGGGATTGACGCCGGCGATGAGCAAGGAGTTCCGGATCACCTCCACCAGCACGGCGCCGATGCTTGCGCCAAGAGCGGTGCCGAACCCTCCGGCGAGTGACGCGCCGCCAATGACGGTCGAGGCGATCACCTGGAGTTCGTATCCGGTTCCGATCGCATTGGTGACCGCGCCGAGCCAGCCCACCAGGAAGATCGCGCTGACCGCGGCCATCAGACCGCTGAACGCGTAGGCGGAGATCTTGATCAGATCAACCGGGATGCCGGCGAGGCGGGCCGCGCTTTCGTTGCCACCGATCGCGAAGATATATCGTCCCCATTTCGTCATGGTCAGCAGGAAGTGCAGCACGATCACGCCGACGACGAGAGCATAGACGACATTCGGCAGTCCGAACGTGTAGCCTCCCCCGAGCGCAAGGATAGCATCTGTCGACGCGCCAAACTCGTAGAACACCTCGTTGTTGGTGACGACGAGCGCCAAGCTTCGCCCCATCGACAACGTAGCGAGGGTGACGATGAAGGGCGGAAGCTTCACGAAAGTGATGATGGATCCGTTTACGACGCCGAAAAGCACGCCGAGAAGAAGCGTTCCGGCGATTCCGACGCCGAGTGGCAGACCTGCATGAAGAAGGATGCCGAGAGTGACCCCGCAAAGTCCGAGGATCGAACCAACCGAAATGTCGATCCCACCACTGATCAGGACAGGAGTCATTCCGAGTGCCATTATGCCGATGAAGCATGCGTTTTGCAGCACATTCAGAAGATTAGATGGTGTCGCGAACTTGGCCGAAATCATTGAAACCCCCAGGCCAAGAAGGAAGATAGCAATCGCGATCCACATTTCCTGTGTCATCAGCATTCGATGCAGAATGGACCGATTGTTTGCCTTTAAAAGATCAACATTCATGTCGGGGGCGTTTGGCAGGGACATTTGAATGCTCCGGGGCTTTATCAAGCTGCATGGATTGCACCGGTGATCAGGCCGGTGACTTCCTCGGGATTTGTCTGTGCAATCAGCTTGTCAGCGACCTTCCGCCCTCGCCTCATCACGACAACGCGGTCGCATACTTCGAATACGTCAGGCATGCGGTGGCTGATCAGAATGACCGAGAGACCTTGATCCTTCATACGCCGGATCAGTGAGAGAACTTCCGCAACCTGGCGGACACTGATGGCCGCCGTAGGTTCGTCCATAAGAACAATCTTCGATTTTGCAAGTCTCGTACGAGCGATCGCGACAGCCTGGCGTTGCCCTCCGGACATGCGGTCAACTAGATCTGCCGGGCGAGTTTCGGACTTCAGTTCCTGGAAGAGCTCATTGGCTCTGCGGTTCATCGTCCGGTGGTCGAGTACCTTGAATGGGCCAAGACGGCGTTGCACCTCGCGTCCCAGGAAGACATTGGCCGCAGCCGTCAGGTTGTTGCAGAGCGCCAGATCCTGATAAACGACCTCGATGCCGTGCCGGCGGGCATCAGCCGGACCGGATAAATGGACCTCGCTTCCCTCCAAGGTGTAGCGACCAGATGTAGGCTGAAAGTTGCCGGCGATCGTTTTTACGAGGGTAGACTTTCCCGCGCCATTATCGCCCATGAGCCCGAGAACTTCGCCTCGGTTGATCTCTATCGAGATGCCGTCGAGCGCACGGATCGCGCCGAATTGCATAACGATATTCTCGAGACTAACGAGCCTATCCATCCAACCCCTCCCAGGCTCGGATAACAATTCTTTCAAAAAGAAAGAAATATTAACAAGTTAGCTTTGTCAACGGATTTGCCATCTCAGGTGCAAACTTACTAATATGCGGGAGTTGTTAGATGCTCTGCAAACAAGGGCCGACGAAAAGCAGGGATCGACATCCGAGGATACCGTTATACCGGTCGACGGGAAAAAGTGCGTCCTGTATTTTCCTTCTTTTGTAAAGCAATACACCACCAATGCCCTGCCCTCGAGGACGTCGCAGTCGAACATCTTTCGAAACGACGCCCCTTGAGAGCAGTCTGGATAAATAGGACGGCGGCCACGGGCGGTGTTGACCACAATCGCCGACCGCTTGATTGTTCGAGGATTGTTCGCGGCGCCGTCGATGTGCAGCACGTCCGCGTGTGGCTCGATGCGTGCCATCTCGTCCGCGAAACGTACGAGATCGGCGGACCACACGGAAAATTCGGCGATCAGTCGATCCTTGGCAAGCTCGTTGATCCAGTCCTTGGATACGCTCGTCATCATAGGCAGGCCTTCAGAAAATTGCTCAGGGCCGAATGGAAGTCGGAAACGTAACGAGCGCGATCGACGACCTTGGGCGTGATCTCGACGAAACTGGAGTTGGGGATCATTTCGGCGATCGCCCGTGCATGAGCGATCGGATGGATGCTGTCGCGCTCGTGCCCTATCACAAGCGTCGGAATTCGGAGCGAACGAACCTCCGCCTCGGAAACGCCAGGGCCGTCGCCGGCAATCGAAGTCAGCAGCGCCGCGGTCACGTTCCTGGGATGCCGTGAGAAGAACGCGGTCAGGGAGGCCAGATTGTCGGGGGCGTCCCGGCCCAACGCGGCGGCCGTCGCAGTGTCCACGAACATCCGCTGGGCGACGTCGCCGGGATGCTCTGCCAGCAGCGCTCCCACCTCGGAGTTGGGCCTCATGTTTGCCGGCGCCGCATCCGTCACCCACGCCGGTCGAGCTATGATCAGGCCACGCACGAGATCGGGTCGCCTGACAGCGAGCCGAAGGGCGATCGCGGCTCCCATCGATATGCCACCGACGACGACGGGCGCGAATCCGTTCCGTTCGATGAGCTCCGCCGTGTCGGTAGCGAAGGTCGAGATCGAGAGGTGCTCCAGGTCACCTGGTTCCGACGCGCCCTGCCCCCGGCTTTCGAGCGTGATGCGACGAAAGCGCGGATCGACAGGGAAAGCCTCCGTGGTCTGCCGCGCATCGCCACAAAGGCCATGCTGGAAAATTACCGGTAGCCCATTGCCCCCTGCATCGTCGACGTTGAGAGTGGGTCCATCGTTGGGGGGGGTGAACTTGGCACCGGAGGTCGACATCACCGCGTCTCCAGCCCGGCGTCGGTCAATGCGGCCTTCAGGAAGGTTGCGACGTCCGGCGCCTCGTCCGCCTTCAAACCATGGGTCACAAGGGAGCGGTTGAAGCCCACCGCCTTGAGGCATGACAGGTAGTGAGGATAGTCTAAAATTCCTTTTCCTGCGGTGGTGAAGCCTCCTTCCGCCGTCCGGTCCTTCGCGTGCCCCATCACGATGCGGTCGGCGAGAAGGTCGACGCCCTCGGAGACGATCCGACGCTGGTCCTCAAGCGATGCGACCTCAAACAGGTTGGCCGGGTCGAACACGATCTTCAGCCGGCGGCTGCCCAACTCGTCGATCAGCCTGCGAGCCTTCCGAGCGGAATTGACGACATTAGCCAGTTCCGGTTCGATCCCAAGATCGACGTTGTGACAGTCGGCGATACCGATCGCGATTTCCATCGCTTCAAGCAGGTCGCGCCAAGCCTCGGGCGTGTCGTTGTCCGGATGCTCCTTCCACTGGTCAACCGGATCGCGGGTGCCGGTGCACAGCGTGATCAGCCCCGTCGCAAGACCGGCGCAGCTCGCCGCCAGAGCTTCCAGTTTTCGATGACCAGAGAGCCGTGTCACCATGTCCGGATGGATCATGTTGTAGGTGCCGGACACTGCGGCCAGCCCGACGCCGGTCGTCGCAGCCGCGTTTGCCACCCGCGCCGCCTGCTCGGGCACGACGGCGTCCGGCATCGCGGGGAGGCCGGAGCACGCCATGTTGTACTGTGCGCAGGCGAAGCCCGCCGCTCTGACGGCCGCAAGCACGGTTTCAGGATCTGTTCCGTCGAATGTCTTGGCGAATATACCGAGCTGCATCACACACCCCCGGTGACGTCTGCCAGGGCAACGCGCTTTCCAGTGTCGACGGACCGGGCGATAGCAACCATCGCCTGGACGGACGCCAGGCCGTCGTCGATGTCCGCACCTTCCAGCGGCGTGTTGTCGAGGATCGTCCTTGCAAAGCCTTCGACCTGGCGGCGGTAGAAGTGGCCGTCTGCGCCCAGCACACGGTGCGTCGCCCCGTCAGCCTCCCGGAAGAGGTCGACCTCGCTGCTCTTGTAGTACCAGGGGTTGTAGGTCTTTCCGAGGATGCTGCCGTTCTTGCCGTAGATCTGGAAGCCTTCGTGCCAGTCCATCCGGACCTGGACGGTGAGGTCGAGATGCCCAAGCGTACCAGTCGCGAACTCCACATCCACGAACCAGCACCAGATGCCGCACCGCTCGGATAGCCGGGCGTGCACGGAGACGATGTCCCCGGCGAAGTAGCGTGCGGTGTCGATCAGATGGCAGCCGTGCGCGAGCATGTAGTAGCGCCTCAGGTCCGCCTTTGGGTTGGTCGACGGCTTCTTGGCATTGGCGCTGGTGACGACCAACGGCTGGACGGCGTCTGTCATCGGATAGCGGTGGGTGCTGTCGCAGTACCAGGCCTTGAGAGCGATCATGTCGCCCATCTCGTCCCGAATGAAGGACTTGGCGGCCTGGAGGCCGGCGTCGAAGCGCTTCATGTGGCCGACCTGAAGGGTCTTTCCGGACTTCTCGACCGCGGCCTTCAGTTCCCGGCATTCCTCCACGGTCACGCCGATGGGCTTTTCGCATAGAACGTGCTTGCCGGCCTCCAGCGCCCGGATCGACGCCGCAACGTGGAAAGCGTCGGCAGTCGCAATAATAACCGCGTCGATGTTCGGGTCGGCGAGCATCCTGTCGTAGTCGTTGTACGACATTTCCGCACCGTGAGTGACGACCATGCGTTCGCGCAGGTCATCCGCAACGTCGCAGATTGCGTAGAGATCCGCGTTCGCCGCCTTCGTGCAGGCCTCGAAATGAGCCGCCTGCGCAATCTGTCCCGCTCCGAGAACACCCATGCGCAGACGTCGTTCCTGTTTTGCTGGCATCGAATTCATCCTTGTTTGACGGGTTACAGAGCGGCGCCTGTTGCGGCGTCAAATAGAATTGCCTGCGAAAGGTCGATCGCGAAAGAGGCTTTCTGCTCCGGCGCGATCGGCGTTCCGGTCGGAGGGCCGGCCATGATCTCGCGTTGTTGGGCAGGCAGCCACTCGGCTCGTCAATAATCAGCATCTGCTGCATGTCGCCTTCGGTCGGCGCCATTGCGCCAAGTTCGGGTCCAGTACATCGACATGCTGGTGGACCAACCCGGCGCGGTTCAGTATTGCGTATGATGGAAGTCGTCGACGAATTGAAAGCAAAACTGAGCGAGATCGATGCCCGGATCGAAGAGCTGCCAAGAGATCGTTGTTCTTGACGATCAGAAGGCGGCGTTTGAGAAGGTGATCAAGGTCTACGATGCCGAGTTCGAGACAGGCCCAGCATCCAAAAACGCACCCGCATTCATCACGGGAAACGGCAAGTGGCCGCGTGACCGAGCTTCTCAAGGCCAAGAACAACCGCCATGTCGTGCTTGACATCCTGCGGAGCTTCGAGCGTCCGACCACGACAAGCCGAGATCGCCGAGCAGTTCGCACACGAAGCCAACTTCGGCGACGAAAGGCGCGACTGGAGGCCGCCCTCACGAGCAGGTTTAACAGCGTACATGCACCCCGCCTAGCCTTTCCACGCATGCCATCGTCCTACGGCTTCTTGCTACGCTTGCTGCAGCTTGGCTCCTATCCAATTGCGCACCAAGTAGTCGCCGAACAATGGCACGGTGAAATCTATATCTCCATATGAAGGGCTATAGATCATACCTTTCTTGATGATGCTTGCCCGCATCGGCCCAAGCTTGTTGGGCGGCTCTTTCATCATCTCCGCAACGTCGCCTGACTTGTACGGCCCGTTGCCCAGCTTTGCCATAGCGCAAACGTACTCACGTTCGCGCGGCGTCAGGCGGTCAAAACGCACTCTAAAGAATCCGTCGTCCAGTCTCCGCAAAGCCTTCTGTGAAGATTGATCAATGTCTGCGGCATCTATTGGCGAGTGATCTGCTGTGTTCCATGCCTGATAGCCCCACTCTTGAAGGAAATAGGGATAACCGCGCGTCTTCGCGACGATCGCATGCAATGCGTCGACTTCGATCTGCTCGCCCTCTCCCTCAATCGGATTCTTGATGGCAAGCTCCGCCGACTTTTGGTCAAGAGCGCCAACCGAGGGATAAGAGAATAGCCGTTCCGCATAGGACTTCGCATCGCCAGAAAGTGCCGCCACCTGAGGCAAGCCAGCGCCGAAGAACAAGACGGGAAGCCCTTTTTGACTTGTTCGATGAATAGCGACAATTAATGCGGCGTAGTCCTGCTCACCAATGTATTGGATTTCATCGATCAGAAGCGTCCAACCGCGCCCTGCAGCTTTTGCTGCCTCGCCGACTCTGACGAACAGTTCGGCAAGATCGTATTCAATGTTTCCGCTATCGGCAGTCCCCGTCTCGGGATCGACAGACAGGGCGAAGTCCCCCATTTCAACTTTGAATATCGAGGCAAAACTGCGGAGCGCTCGCATCGCACTGAAGGCAGTAGCTTTCGCCTGCTCAATGACGCTAAGCTTGCGAAGAACCTGATGGATGCGGGTATAGAGGAGGGTTGGAAGTGGGATCCCTTCCGGCGCTTCAATCATAGAAGTTAAGTGCCCATGCTCTTCCGCGATCTGCTCAATTTTGTTTAGCAAGACCGTCTTTCCGACGCCGCGAAGACCAAGTAGTATCTGCGATTGGGTCGGCTTGCCGCGAATGGCTCGCTGGACTCCTATGCGGGCGTCTTCAAGAATCTTATCACGACCGGCGAGTTCGGGCGGTTGCGATCCAGCGCCGGGAGCGAAAGGGTTGCGAACTTCATCCATGACTCATACCCACTTTAATTAGATATAGCATTGATAATTTATAAGTGGTTATAAGTCAATATAACTTCCTAGAAGCATCTAGGATCAAGCCCCTTGGGACAATCCACGGGTCGGCACCCGCCGCTTCGCCGTCCACAGAAGCGCCGAGGCGTCCAGCGACAACTGCCCATGATCGTCTAGGTGGTTTTCTTCCGACGCATCCCATTCGCGCTCGGGTCGCCGTAACTGCTGACCCTCGTTGATTGCTCCGAACTCGATCCGACAACGAAATCGGGAACTTTGTAGCAAATTCTCCGCCACCGTTCCCACCCTCCGCGTTTGACCGAAACGTGGGGCCAACTTCTCGTGCACATTGGGGGAAAGCCGCATGATAGAGGAGCATGCCCATGACCAGCCGAACCAAAAGGTAGTTGTTACGGCACCCCGAAACTTGTGCATTTGCTATAACCATTCGCAGGCCCGTGTCCCGCCTGCGGGGATAGAAACGGTGTATTAGGCCGCAAACTCATAACGGGGTTTTGTAAGCGAGCGGATGATGATTCAATGAGGCCTTGATTTGGAGGCCTTGCGTGACCCGGCGTCGTTTCGACCTGACAGATTTCGAATGGGCGATTATTCAGCCCTTATTGCCGAACAAGAGTCGCGGCGTACCTCGGGGACCGGCGGGTGATCAACGGCATTTTGTGGCGGTTCCGCACAGGCTCGCCTTGGGCGGACGTACCGGAGCGATATGGGCCTTACACCACGTGCTACAACCGCTTCGTGCGATGGAGAAAAGCGGGTGTTTGGGATCATGTCTTGCGCGAGATCGCAAAGGCCTTCGACGGCGACATTGTCATGATCGACAGTTCCTGTGTCCGCGTTCATCAGCATGCGGCCACGGGAAAAAGGGGGATCGAGACGATGGCTGCATGGGACGTTCCCGCGGCGGCCTGACGACGAAAATCCACGCGGTCGTCGACGCCGACGGCAGACCGATCAGCCTTGATCTGACAGCGGGGCAAGCCCACGATATCAGGATGGCAGAACCGATGCTGCAGGACATGCGCGAAGGCGCGATCCTCCTTGCTGACCGCGCCTACGACACCAATGCCTTGCGAGACTTGGCCAAAGAAAAACGGGCTTGGGCCAACATTCCGGCAAAACGGAACCGCAAGGCCAGCTTTCCTTTCAGCGCATGGATCTATCGCCAACGCAATCTGATCGAACGCTTCTTCAACAAACTCAAACAGTTCCGCGGCATCCAGATACGACAAAGACCCGCGCAACTTTCTCGCCGCCATCAAGCTGGCCGCAACGCGCATCTGGATCAGGTCGTTATGAGTCTATGCCCTAGTTCGGGAGCAGCCCGGCCCTTGGCGCAAATTGCTGCGCCGGTGGGGTGGGTCGGATCGGGGACCAGACGGGTGAATCTACCCTCCACCACCGTCGCGACAGTACCACAGCTAGCAATGCACATACTGCAGTACCCTTGCACCTGCGATATGTTCCGAATTTCTGCTGACATCCACAAACTCCCTCGCGGTAATGGCTACATCGTGTGGCGCTTGCCCTCGGTCTGGGTAAGTCGGCCACATGAGAAATTTGTTCGTGCTACGCGGTCAAAGTGTTACAGACCAACTCGGCCGCTATGAGCGCGCCGGCTGAGCCGGCGCCCACTACTATGAAGTCGTACATAACCGGCCCTTCTTCACCGACTTTACGCGGCGCTTAGCGCACGCTTGAAAACGCGGTTAGCTGCAAGATCGAGTTCACCACGTCGGCGACGATGGGCCCATCCTTTTCGGTTTCGTCTTGGACCGCCAACCACTCGGGGTCGCTGATGAAGGCCGCCCATTTCCGCTCGCGCTCGGCAAGCGACTCCCACGCCAAAAGGTAGGTGAGCTCTTGATTGGATTCGCCAATCATCGTCGTCCAGAAGCCCGCCTGTCGGATGCCGTGCTTCTCCCATATTCGGATCGTCTTTGTTTCAAATCGCTTCAACAATGCCGGCAGCCGGTTGGGCATGCAGCGATAGACGCGAAGTTCATAGATCATCGTAAAGGCCTCCTGTCTCAGGTATTGATGGCGCGTCCTGTGGAGCCCTTCGCGACGACCGCGGAGGGCTCCATTACCGTCCTCACCGACCGGCGTGGCTGCCGCCATCGACATGTACGATTTCGCCCGTAACGAATCCGGCAGACTCCAGGAACAATACGGCGCTGGCGATTTCGCTCGGATCGGCGATGCGCCCCAGCGGATGGAAGCCCCCGAGCATCTCATGATCTTCCACGCGATGCATAGGCGTGTTGGTGACGCCCGGCGCGACTGCGTTCACGCGGATGCCGCTTTTGGCATATTCGATCGCGAGTACTCGGGTGACGGCGTTCAGGCCGCCCTTCGTCATTGCGGCCAGTCCAAGCCCCCCGTTGCTGGTGCCGTTATCGATGCTGCCGGTGATGTTCAGCACATGGCCGCTCTTCTGCTTTTCCATTTGGGCGATGGCCAGCTTGGTGATGTGGAAGAAGCCGGCCATGTTGACGTTCATGATCGCCTGATAATCTTCGACGGTGAACTCCGTGAAAGGCTTGGGAATAAAGATACCGGCGTTGTTCACCAGCGTGTCGATCCGGCCAAAGCGCGCAGTTGCTTCGGACACCACGCGCTGCGCGACGGCTGGATCGCCGATGTCGCCGGGCACGGTCAGGATGTTCGGATCGTCCGACGGCCTGATGCTGCGCGAGTTCGCGACGATCCGATAGTCGAGTTTGCGGAATCCCTTGACGATTTCAGCGCCGATGCCCTGCGATGCGCCGGTGATAATGACGACTTTTTCCACGGTCATGTCTTCCCATAATTTGCGTTGGCGAATGCCGCTTCGAACCTTGAGATCGGACAGCGACGACGATGACGCGAGTTCTAGAATATTTGTTGATTGGATATAATCCGAGCCGATTCGAATTCACTTATCGAGGTTTGCGAGAAATGGACACCCTAGAGGCCTTGCGGCTTTTCGTCAGTATTGCCGAGACTGGAAGCTTGTCTGCAGCCGCGCGGCTAGAATCCGTGGCCCAATCCACGGTAACGGTCGCGTTACGGGAACTTGAAAAGCGGGCTGGCGCGACCCTCATCACGCGAACCACCAGACGGCTGTCTTTCACCTATGAGGGCCGGCAGTTCCTCTCGAACGCACGGCGAATCCTAGCCGATTGGGACGCCGCGCT